>DASTRT010000120.1:0-3599 GCA_035761085.1 Methylophilaceae bacterium | reverse complement strand
GCAGGCGAGCTTCAATGATGAGGCGGGGCTGCATGCCGGCGAGAAAGTGACCGGGGATATCCATCTGACGCTGTCTCGAAACAGCAAAGCCCCAAGTGATTGGCAGTGGCAGACGGAAGTGAATTTGGCGAGCGGCGAAGTCTTCTGGCAGCCATTTTACTTCGCCTCCGGGGGCCATCACTTCCAGGCCAGCGGCAAGCTCGACGAACGCGCTCTAACCATAACCAAGGCAAATCTCTCGCTCAAGGACGTCGGCCAGGCGAATTTGCAGGGCGTCTGGCTGCGCGGGGGCAAGAAGTTCGAGGATCTGACGGTGGATACCTCGGAGCTCGACCTGGCGGCGCTGTACCCGCTCATCCTCAAGCCGCTGCTGGAAAAAACCATGCTGAGCAACCTGGAGATGGCGGGCAAGGCCAGCCTGAAGCTGGACATGCAGGATGGCGACTACCAATCCTTCGAACTTGCGCTGCGGGATGTGGACGTGGACGACAAGGATGGCCGCTTTGCCCTGTACGAGGTGAATGCCGCCATTCCCTGGGCGTATGACGAAGCGCATGAAATGCGGCTGGCCTATGCCGGCGGCCATCTGTTGAAGATGCCATTGGGGCAGACCAATCTTGTCGCCCAGACTGACCGTTATTCCGTGACTGCGCCACAGCTACGCTTTCCCATTCTCGATGGTGCGCTGACGGTGAATGACGTTTCCGCCGCCTGGGTCAACAAGCAGTGGCACTGGCACCTGCGGGCGAATCTCGAGCCCATCACCATGAGCGAATTCACCCATGCGCTCAACTGGCCGCGCATGGAGGGCAAGGTTTCCGCCATGATTCCGCTGGTGACTTATACCCACGGCTACCTCACCACCGATGGCGCGCTGCTGTTCAATGTATTCGATGGCAGCATCGCCGTGACCGGCCTTACCATGCAGGACCCGCTGGGCGTCGGCCCGCGGCTCTCGGCCGACCTGCAGATGCGTAATCTGGACCTCGGCGAACTCACGCGCACATTCTCCTTCGGCAAGATCGAAGGCAAGCTCGATGGCGATGTCAAAGACCTGCGGCTGGTGAACTGGAAGCCGATGCAGTTCGATGCTGATTTTCGCGACAGCCCGGGTCGCTATCCCAAGAAGATTTCCCAGCGCGCGGTGGAAAACATCACCGCCCTGGGCGGCGCCGGAGCGGCTGCCGCCATTCAACGCAGCTTCCTGCGCTTCTTCGATGAATTCAACTACAGCGACATCGGCTTGAGCTGCAAACTGCGCGGCGATGTCTGCGAAATGGGCGGGGTATCGTCAACGCCGCAGGGGTACGTAATCGTTAAAGGCAGTGGAATCCCGGCCATTACGGTGCTGGGTTACAATCGAAACGTGGGTTGGAATGAATTGCTGGATCGCCTCAAGCGGGTGACCTCGGGCAATACCAAAGCGATTGTCAGGTAATATCTCTGAATGAAAAGGAAAAAGGACACCCATGAATAAACTGATCTGGCTGCTGCCGGCGGCGCTTATCCTGCCGGCCTGCGTCACCATCAACATCTAGTTCCCCGAAGCCGCCGCCGAAAAAGCCGCGGACAAGATCATCGATGACGTCTGGCAACTCAAGCAGGAGCAGCAGCAGAAACCTGCCGGCGAACAGCCTGCACCCACTGAGGAATAAGGAGCCGATCATGAAACAACGCCTGTTTTCCATCTACCTGCTGTTGGTTGCGCTGCTTGCCGCGCCTCTCGCCTTTGGTGCAGCCGATATCGAAATCAATACGCCGGCCATCGCTACCATCAAGGCCAACATGAAAGCCCAGCACCAGCAGCTCAAGCCTTTCTATGAAAGCGGGGCCATCGGCCTCACGCGCGATGGCCTGATTGGCGTGCGCGATGCCAACCTGGTGCCATTGTCTCAGCGGCAGAACCTCAATTCGCTGGTCGCCGCGCAAAACAAGGACCGCAACGCGCTCTACAAGGAAATCGCAGTCGCCAACGGCCATCCCGAGTGGGAAAACGAAATCCGCCATACCTTCGCCCAACGCTGGATCGACAAGGCCCAGGGCGGCTGGTGGGTGCAGGACGCCAGTGGTGCCTGGGTGAAGAAGTAACCGCCTTGTGAATGGCTAAACAGCGAAGGACGCTTCCGCTGGAGGCATCGGGCTGGGCTGTGCTGGCCCGCTGTGTTGCACTTGTAGTTTTCTCGTTCTCAGGCGCCCTGCATGCCGAGGAAGGCATTCAGGTCAGCCAGGTCAGAAACAACATCTACCTGCTGGTGAGCCCTGCCGGCGGCAATGTCGTCGCCATGACCGGGACAGACGGCGTGTTCATGGTTGACACACAGCTTCCGGGAAGAAGCGCGAAGGTGGAAGAAGCGATCAGTGAAGTTTCCAGCCAGCCCATTCGCTACGTCCTCAACACGCACTACCATTCCGATCACACCGGCGGTAACACCCATTTCGGCGACAAGGGCCCCGTCATCATTGCGCAGGAAAACGTCCGCAAGCGCCTCAGCAACCGGCAATTCATCAGCTATTTCAACCGTGAGATGTTGCCATTGCCCAAAGTCGGATTGCCCTCGCTGACCTTCACCACCGACATGACCCTGTACCAGAACGGAGAAGAGATCAGATTATTCAATCTGTCGGCGGCGCATACCGATGGCGATGCCGGCGCTTTTTTCGCCAACGCGAATGTCCTCGTCACGGGCGATACCGTTTCCAATGGCTCGTACCCTTTCATTGACGTGGAGCACGGCGGCTCCATCAAGGGCATGCTCAAGGCCGCGGAGGTCTTTCTCAGCATCGCCAACGAAGGCACCACCATTATTCCCGGCCACGGCCAGCCCATGAACAAGACCGAGCTGCAGGCTTACCATGACATGATTGCGACGATTGAAGACCGTATAGAAACCGCGGTCGAGGCCGGCAAGACGCTGGAGCAGGTGCTTGCCGCCAAGCCCACGCAGGAATTCGACGCGAAGATGAAAAAGGGGATCGTATCCGGGGATGCTCTGACAAACTTGGCTTATGAAGACCTGGCCGAGAGGCGCAGGCGGAGGCTGCATGGAACCACGCATTAGTCTCATTACGCTCGGCGTTGCCGATCTTCCCAGGGCTATCCGTTTCTATCGCGACGGCCTGGGCTTTCCTACCACGGCAAAGGAGGGTGACGAGGTCGCTTTCTTCACCACCGGCGGCACACGGCTCGCGCTTTACCCACTGAATGCGCTCGCTGCCGACATCGGTCCGACGGTTTCGCCGGGCAAAGGGTTCTGCGGCATTACGCTGGCCCATAATGTCAGGCACAAGGAAGAAGTTGTCGAGGTGCTGGCGCTGGCGGAAAAAGCCGGCGGCAGGATCGTCAAGCCCGCTCACGATACCTTCTGGGGCGGTCATGGAGGCTATTTTGCCGACCTCGATGGCTATTACTGGGAAGTCGCCTGGGCGCCGATGTTCGACTTCGACGAAAACGGGGCGCTGTTATTCGATTAATAGGCTATGGTTCCGTTATACACCCCCGAAACGCTATCCGAAGAGGCTGTCATTTCCAGCCTGCTGACTGCCTACGAGATTCCGTTCTTCATTCGCGGCGGAGGTTTCGCCAAGCTCTATCCGGGCGT
>DASTRT010000119.1:0-3223 GCA_035761085.1 Methylophilaceae bacterium | reverse complement strand
AGCGTCACTTACGAAGCCGAAATCGAGCCTGGTCCGGCGATTGAATGCAATTGCTCGATCTGCAGCCGCAAGGGTTATCTGCTGTGGTTCACCCCGCGCGGCAATCTGCACATCAAGAGCGGCGAAGACCAGCTCTCCGTCTACACCTTCGGCCCGCACATCATCAAGCACCACTTCTGCCCCACCTGCGGCTGTGCGGTTTTCGGCATCGGCAAGGCGCCGGGCACGGACAGCGAAATGGCCGCCATCAACGTGCGGTGTCTGGAAGGCATCGAGCTGGAAGAGATAGAGCGCAAACCCTTCGACGGACGCAGCCTCTAGGATTTAACAATCCGGCTGAAAGACGCCCGAGAATGTGCTAAAAATTAGGCACTGACGCTACATCAGGAAAGGAATGACATGCAGTGGTGGCATGAGATCGGCAATGCCCTGGCGGCAGAATTCTCGGATATTTCAGATATCGCGCAGATCACCCGCATCAGCCTGCGGTTAACGCTGGCCGCCTTGCTGGGTGGTGTGCTGGGCTACGAGCGCGAACGCAAGGGCAAGGCTGCCGGTCTCAAGACGCATATGCTGGTCGCGCTGGGTGCCGCTCTGTTCGTGCTGATTCCCCTGGAAGCAGGAGTCTCCGACACTGAGCTCAGCCGGATCATACAGGGCATCGTGACGGGGGTCGGCTTTCTGGGTGCGGGAGCCATCCTGAAAAGCAGCTCGGAAGAACACGTCACCGGCCTGACCACGGCCGCCGGCATCTGGCTTACCGCGGCTATCGGCATGACCGTTGGCCTGGGGCGGGAAGCCACTGCCCTACTCAGCACCCTGTTCGCGCTGGCGGTCTTTTATCTGGTTCCGCTAGTATGGGAAAAACCCGCGCGGCGCATCCATACACGCGACCGCGACGACGAGGCTTAAGCCCGCAAGGAGAAAAATATGTTTGAATGGTTCGCAAGCCCGGAAGCCTGGATGGCGCTAGCCACCCTGACTGCGCTGGAAATCGTGCTGGGGATAGACAACATCATCTTCATATCCATCCTCGTGGCCAGACTACCGGAAAGCCAGCGCAATTTCGCTCGCCGCATGGGGCTCTCGCTCGCCATGCTGACACGGCTGGCGCTGCTGTTTTCGATATCCTGGGTCATGAGCCTAACCGAACCGTGGTTCAACGTGTTGGACCAGGCCATTTCAGGTCGAGACATCATCCTGATCGGCGGCGGCCTGTTTCTGCTGGCCAAGGCTACCCACGAGATACACAACAGTCTGGAAGGTGTGGATGCCGGTAATGCACGAACTGCCGTTGCCGCCAGCCTGGGAATGGTGCTGGTGCAGATCGCCGTGCTCGATATCGTGTTTTCGCTGGATTCCGTGATCACTGCCGTGGGCCTGGCGGAGCATGTTTCCATCATGGCGATCGCCATCATCGCCGCCGTCGGCGTCATGCTGCTTGCGGCAAAGCCCATTGGCGACTTCGTCGACCGCCACCCCACCATCAAGATCCTCGCGCTGTCGTTCCTGATCCTGGTCGGGCTGACGCTCATGATTGAGGGCTTCGACGTGCACGTACCCAAGGGCTACATCTACTTCGCCATGGCGTTCTCGGTTGCGGTCGAGATGATCAACATCCGCATGCGCGACAGGATGGCGAAACCGGTACGGCTGCACAAGCAGATGCGCAGCGACGGCCGTCGGAAATAGTGCCAGCTCAGCCTTGGCCGAATAGTGCCTGCCACAGGGCCAGCACGGCCCGGACATGGGTTTCCACCTGCTTGCGCGGCACCCGGGCCCGCGTTTCACCCTGCAGCCGGATGCTGTGCTGCAGGCGCCGGTAGAGCCGGTAAGCGGCGGCGGCCGTCTTGGCCTGCTGGCTGCTGATATAACCCAGCTCGCCCAACAGCTTCAGCAAGGCAAGATTGCCGATATTACCGGTGAGTTCGGGATGCGCGTGGGCATATGCCAG
Organism: Methylophilaceae bacterium; assembly: GCA_035761085.1. GTDB lineage: Bacteria > Pseudomonadota > Gammaproteobacteria > Burkholderiales > Methylophilaceae > DASTRT01. Next base: position 1,269 of record DASTRT010000119.1, on the reverse strand, counting down.
CACCAGGTACTGCACCATGAACTCGACATCGATGATGCCGCCACGGTCATGCTTGAGATCGAACAGCTCGCTGGTGTTGGGGTGCGCATCCAGCATTTTCTGCCGCATGGCCGTGATCTCCTGCCGCAACTTGTCCAGATCGCGCTGCTGCATCAGCACTTCATTGCGGATAGCCTCGAACGCCGCACCGACCTTCCTGTCGCCCACGCAGAAGCGCGCACGCGTGAGGGCCTGGTGCTCCCAGGTCCAGGCCTTGGAGAGTTGGTAGTCACGGAAAGCCTCCACTGAGCTCACAAGCAGGCCGCTCGCGCCATCCGGCCTGAGCTCGATGTCCGTTTCATACAAGGTGCCCGCCGCCGTCATGCTGCTGAGCCAGGTATTGATGCGCTGGCCGAGGCGGGCATAGGCCTCACCTGCTCCTGGCGCATCGTCGTCATAGAGAAAAATGATATCGAGGTCGGAGGCATAGCCCAGCTCCTTGCCGCCCAGCTTGCCGTAGCCGATTACGGCAAATTGCGGCACGTCGCGATGCTTGCCGCGAATGGTAGGCCAGAGGAGTTCCAGCGTGGCCTGCAGGATCAGGTCGGCCAGCGCAGACAGATAATCAGACAGTTTCTCCAGCCGCAGCTCCCCGGCAATATCCTGCGCGGCAAAGCGGAACACGGCCGCGTGCTTGAAATGCCGCATGAGGTCCATCTGCCGCTCGATGTCGCCTTCATTCTCGGCAAGCCGCTTCTTGAGTTCACGGTACATGGCAGTGAAATCCGGCGGCGCATAAAGTTGACGGGTATCCAGCAGCTCGTCGAGCAGGATGGGATGCTGCGACAGATACTGCGACAACCAGGGGCTCGCCGCCACCAGTTTCACCACCAGCGACAGCGCGGCCGGCGATTCCGCCAGCAGGGCCAGATAACTGGCGCGGCGGCAGATGTTGTCCAGCAGATCCGTCGTACGCAGCAGCGCCTGGTCCGGATTCGCTTCTTCCGCCGATTTGCTGATGACGATGGGCATCAGCGTATCGAAACGCTGGCGACTGGAAGCCGGCAACTGCTTGTACCGGGAGGATGCCAGCTGCGCCGTCAGCCGTCGCACGGTCTCTGCCGTGTCCTGATAGCCCAGCTCCTGCAGGCGCCTGACCGTTTCCTGCTCCGGCAAGACGCCCAGCCAGATCTCAGACTCGTCCTTGTAGTCGGCTCCGGCATTTTCGGCGGGCGCATCGCGGAACACTTCATCGAAATGCTGCTGGACGATGCCCCGATGCCGCTCCAG
>DASTRT010000118.1:0-2075 GCA_035761085.1 Methylophilaceae bacterium | reverse complement strand
TAATCCCCTTCGCGCCTGCTTACATTGGTTCCCTTCTTACGTTTTTCGGGGAGCCAGACGATGACCATCACGCCACAACAGATACCACCGCAACACCAGAATATCCAACCCGGCCATGAGGATCAGATGACCCCGGAGCCGGTTTTTATCGATCCCGATTATGAAGGCAGCCACAAGCTGCAAGGCAAGGTCGCCATCATCACTGGCGGCGACAGTGGCATCGGTCGAGCCGTGGCCGTCGCCTTCGCCAAGGAAGGCGCTGACGTAGTGATTGCCTACCTGAATGAGGACGAGGACGCCGAAAAAACCCGCGAGATTGTCGAGGCCGAAGGCAAACAATGCCTGCTGGTGGCGGGCGACATTGCCGATGAAGACTTCTGCCAATCGCTGGTCGCCCGTGCCATCGCCAACTTCGGCCACATCGACATCCTGGTCAATAATGCCGGCCAGCAGTATCCGCAGCAAAGCATCGAGGATATCGACCAGAAACAGCTCGAGAAAACCTTCCGCACCAATATCTTCTCGATGTTCTACATGGTGAAGGCGGTCCTGCCACACCTCAAGCAGGGCGCGCACATCATCAATACCGCGTCGGTCACCGCATACCGCGGCAGCGCCCATCTGCTCGATTACTCGGCGACCAAGGGCGCCATCGTTTCCTTCACTCGCTCACTGTCCCAGCAGCTCGCCGAGAAGGGAATTTATGTCAATGCGGTGGCTCCCGGGCCGGTGTGGACGCCGCTGATCGTAGCGACCTTTCCGCCGGACAAGGTCAGCTCCTTCGGCGCCGATACCCCGCTCAAGCGCCCCGGCCAGCCCAGCGAGATCGCTCCGGCCTACGTGTTCCTGGCATCGAAGGATTCCTCCTACATGACAGGCCAAGTGCTGCATCCCAACGGCGGCGAGATGGTAGAAAGCTAACAGCACATCCGGCAATGAAAAAACCCGCCTTCCGGCGGGTTTTTTCATTCCAATCTGGGAGTCAATATCCGCTGTTGCTATCAGTATCGGGATTGGGTTTCTGGCGCAGCTTTTCCACCTTGCCGCGCGAGCCTGCCGAGCCTCTTTCTATCTGGTCGGCACCCGACACATCCGAATTGGAATTCGGATTATTGGTACCTCTATACGTGCGCGCACGGTTATGACGGTTGGTTGCGCTGCTGTCGGTGTCGCCAGTGGCATCAGGTTTTTGCTGCATGTTTTCGGTAGGTGTGCCGGTGCCGCGGGTAGGATAGGTGGATTCATCCATTGGCTGCGCTTCAGCTGCCAGTACGACACAGGACGACCCAAACAAGGCTCCGGCAAACAGGACGGTCATCAATTTGCTCATTTGAAAATCTCCTCTTTCGGTTTAGGCTTTGCCAGCCAATGACTGGCATATGGGTTCAGTACATTTTCATACTGATAGAGGCAGCCTAGCCCTATCGAAGTTGGAATTTCGTTCGGTAACGCATATTGAGGTTGAGATCATTCCCGGCTGCTGCGCCGGACCTGCCAGACGTATTCCTCGTTGGTGACGAAGACCTGATCGCCTGCCGCGCAGTCGATGACGAACCCGCCGGTAAAGCTGCCGAAAGCGGGCAGCAAAGTCATGCCGGGACGGCTGCAGAAGCAGGGCAGCGTCAGGCTTTGCCGTGCACGGCCGGTAAGCCGGAAGGCCGGGTGCACGTGGCCGGCAATGACATGATGGGTGGGATGCGGCTGCGGCTCGTGGCGCAATGCGAATGGGCCCAGCAACTGAGGCTCGTCGGCAATTTGAATATTCAGCTCGGGGTGAGGGTCGCCTGCCCGTGTATCGTGGTTGCCGCGGATCAACAGGAAATCGAGTTCGCAATGGCGTCTGCGCCAGGCGCTAATGGCTTTCAATGTGGCTGCGCCGGAACCTGGGCCATGCAGGAAGTCGCCGAGGAAAATGAGTTGCCGGCAGTCGTGCGTGGTCAGCAGTCGGTCCAGCTTCTGCAGGTTGGCGGTGGTGGTGCCGGGTGGCACCGGCTGGCCCAGCTTGCGGTAGGCGGCTGCCTTGCCGAAATGGGCGTCCGCGATGAGCAGCGCCTTCTGCTCCGGCCAGTAGGCAG
>DASTRT010000117.1:0-3780 GCA_035761085.1 Methylophilaceae bacterium | reverse complement strand
CGAGGATGATGAATTTGGTCGCGCGATCCAGGAAGTGACGCGCTTCCTGCCATCCCCTGGCCCAGATCTGGTGGGGTGTCGGAAAGCGGTAGGGCGGCAGCTCGAGAATGAAAGGTTCGTTGCTGACGAAACGCCCCTTGTACAGCATGGCAGTCAGGAAAATGGTGGCGAAGCTCACCAGGTAGAGCGAAAACAGCACGACCGGCGCCTGCTTGGGGGTGAACAACGTCGCAGTCATGAACAGGAAAACCTGCAGGCGGGCAGAGCACAGCGACAGCGGAATCACGAGCATGGTCAGCAGGCGAATGCCGCGCGAACGCATCACGCGTGTACCCATCAGCGCGGGCACATTGCAGCCGAACCCCATGAGCATCATGACGAAGCCGCGACCGTCGAGCCCCATTTTCGACATGAGTGCATCCATCAGAAAGGCGGCGCGCGACAGATAGCCGCTGTCTTCCACCATGGTCATGATCAGGAAGAACAGGATAATGATGGGGATGAAGGCTGCTACCGTGCCCACCCCGTTATAAATGCCATCCAGCAGCAGGCCATGCAACCAGCCTGGAGCGGAAGCCAGGGCAGGTTCCAGCACATGGCTGCGGAAGGTCTCCAGCAGCCAGGCAATACCGTTCTGGAACGGCGCGCCCAGGGTGAATATGACCTGGAACAGCAGGAACATGGCGAGCAGGAACAGCGGGATGCCAAGCCATGGATGCAGCAGCACCTTGTCCACCTTGGTGGTCAGCTCGTCGGTCATCCGTACCGGCAGCTGCACCGGATTCCGCACGATGCTTTCCATCTCGGCCTCCACTGCCGTATCAGCTTCCAGCAATGCGGAAATCTGTTCCGGCGTGGCATGGGTGTGCGGCTGCTCCAGCAGTTGGGCTGCGCGCTGCAGGGCTTGCGGACAGCCGTCGCCATACTTGGCGCTGATTTGCTCGACCGGAATGCCGAGCTGTTCACCCATGGCCCTGGTATCGATAGTGATGCCCGCGCGTTTGGCCTCATCCCGCATGTTGAGCAGCAACAGGGTAGGGATGCCCAGCGTACGCAGCTGCAGGGCAAGCGAGAGCTGACGGTCGATCTGTGAGCTGTTGAGCACGAGCAGGATGAGATCGACTTCGTTATTCGCCAGGAAGTGGCGCACCACCTGTTCGTCGTCCGAATAGCCGTGCAGATCGTATAGTCCCGGCAAGTCGACAAGCTCGACGATATGCCCGCCCAGCAGGATCTTGACGCTCATGAGGTCGACAGTGATGCCTGGCCAGTTGCCGACGCGAGCAGAGGCACCGCTAATGCGGTTGAATAGGGTGGATTTGCCCGTGTTGGGCATACCCACTAAAGCGATACGCTTCATTTAAGGGGTGATCAGGATGCGGCTTGCTTCCGATCGGCGAAGCAGGACATCTGTCGTGCCGATACGCACGTGCAGCGGCCCATTGAAGCTGGCGCGGCGGACAAGTTCGATCTTCTTGCCCATGCGGAAGCCAAGGGCTGCCAGGCGCTGGAGTAGTGACTCTTCAGCCTCAATGGAGCGGATGGTGGCTGTTTGCCCCGGCTGTAAAGTGGTAAGACTGGTCATCGGTGTCGTAATCATCTAAATGATAACAATTCTTATTATCGCATAATATCAAAAAGAAGGGAGCTGCAATAGCTCCCTTAAGTTCCCTTAGTTAATAAACTTTTACCGTCCTTACCAGCCTGGCCCACTTGTTCTCATGGTCTGTCGCCGAGATCAGGATCTGGTGGCTGCCTATGCGCAAGCCTGAGCTGTTCCAGGAATAAGAGATGGAATTGCCCGTGGTCGAGTGCTTGAGTGCGCCATCCACATATATCGCCATGCGCTTGATGAGACCGGTGGCGCTGGCGACGATGGAAACCGTGCCGCGAACCAGAGCGCCATCGGCGGAAGGACTGCTGACCGAAACTACAGGTCCGCTGCTGGTGGTTGAGCCAGAAGAGGCGGTAGTGGTGGAGGTCGAAGTGGAGGCCGTGGAACCTGTAACGCTTACTGACCGGGTAAACCGAGTTGAATTATTTTTGGTGTCGGTCGCAGAAATCATGATGTAGTGCGTGCCGATGCGCTGTCCGCTCGTGCTCCAGGAGTAGGAAATGGCGTTGGTGGTGGAGCTTTTCTTGAGCACACCATCCACGTAAACCTTCATGCTGGCGATACCGTCGCTGTCCGAGGCGGTAGATGCAATGCTGACACTGCCGCTCACCGAGGCGCCATCCTTTGAAGGGCTGCTCATCTGGATGCTTGGCCCGGTAGAGCTGGTGGCCGTGGAGGTCGAGGTGGACGAGCCGTTTTCATAGGCTCCCACATCGTATGCTGCACCGCTGGGCCGCTTTTTCTGGGAGTAATCTTCCGGTACGGCGCTGATGGACATCCCCTTGTTGACCGCAGGGCTGGAAGACTGCACCGCCCAATTGGAAGCCGTCGAGGAGGATGACGGATTGGTGAACAAGGGGTTGGCAACCTGGCTGTTCTTGTCCTGGCTGGTCAGCTTGCTCCAGTTCGCCAGCGAAGTTTGCAGGGAGGAACCCCACATCAGCTGGGGAGAGCCGGAGGACCGGTAGATGACGTTGTAGTTGCTGGTATTGTTGGAAATCGAGCTACCGTTGGGCGAGGCAATGTATAGATCGTACTTGCCGCTGGTGTTGCTGATGATGTTGTTGTAGACCGAATTGCCGGTCAGGGTCTGCCCGCTGCGAGGCATACCGTTGACCTCGATGCCAGCATGCGTCTTGGTACCATAGACGGTGTTGTTGTACACCTTCATGCTGTTGGAGGCCGAGATGTAGATGCCACGCCGCTCATTGTTGGTAATCACATTGTTGTAGATCAGCCCGTTCTTGCTTGCCTCCATGAAAATGGCGGCTTCCATCGGTCCATTGTTGTGGATGTAGTTGTTGCGCACAATGATCTGGTTGCCGCCATTGGCGTAGTCGAACCATACGCCGGTGGCATTGTTGTAGGCGACCTCATTGAACTCTACCTTGCCATAGGCCTTGCTGGCAGCCTTGATGCCGCCCGCATGCCATAGCTGATAGAAGTTGCGGGTATTGTTGTTGTTGATCTTGTTGCCGGCCACGCGGAAGTTATAGCTGCCGGGCATGTTGATGCCGGAATTGCCATTGTTGCTGATGTTGGAATTGATCAGCTGCGCCCCGGTCTGCAGATAACCCATGCTGACGCCGGTGAAGTCTGCATACTGCACATCGCAATGATCCATGACCGAGTTGGAGCTCAGCTCCACCGCAGAACCTTGCTTGATGAAGGCGGACGAACTGCTGTGGCGGAAGGCGATGTTCTTGATATAGATGTATGGCTTGCCCAGATACAGGATGCGCTTCTTGGTGCTCGCCTCGATCTGGTGATTGTTGGGGCTGGAGCCATCAGGGAGCCAGACGTAGAGCGCTTTCTGGCCCGCATCATAGTAAAAGCTGCCAGCGACCATGCTGCTAACACCAGAACCCAGCTTTTTGGGATATTCATAAGAGGTGTAATAGCTGCTGGGCATGCCGATCTGCTTGAGCGAAGGCCCATCCTTGAGATCGACGAACACCTGCTGGCTGTTATAGGTCCAGTTGCTCTTTTTCCAGATCTTGCCTGAATATAAAGTCCAGCCGGTAACGAGTTCGGAGCCTTTCAATACTGGCTTTTCGCTGCCGTAGGCTTGCAAGGTCACGTATTTGCCTGCACTGCCGCCGCCCGTGTAGACGCTGACTTCTTCGCGGTAGGTACCGCCGCGTACATTGATGGTATCGCCGGCC
>DASTRT010000116.1:0-3366 GCA_035761085.1 Methylophilaceae bacterium | reverse complement strand
TGACCTTGGCAAAGGTTGCATCGCTGATGGTATAAGGTGCATGCGGAGCCAGGCTGGCGCTGATTAAATCTTCCCCACGCCAACCATCCCGAATTTCGAGTCCCTTTTGCAGGTAGTCATCCGCGTCGTGCGCATAAGCCGTGGGGAACTCCAGCACGATCAATCCAAGATTGGCACGTATACCCGCCTGTTGAACAGCGTCCGCAGCAGCTTGGGGATAAAAATACATTTCGTTGAAACAGGTCACACCGCCTGCGAGCATTTCGGCGCTGCCTAACAGCGTGCTGTCACGAACGAAATGCTGCGAAACCACCCTTTTTTCAGCTGGCCAGATATGATCATTCAGCCACTGCATCAAGGGCAGGTCATCCGCCAACCCCCGCATCAGTGTCATGCCAGCATGGGTATGCAGATTGATGAGACCCGGAATCAATGCATGATCGGGAAGTTGAATGGTTTGCGCAGGTTGATAGCGGGAGGACAATTCACGCTGGGGCAGCAGATCAATGATTCTGCCGGCATCGACAATGACGGCTGTGTCTTCCAGAATTTGTCCGTGAGGAACTACTGGAATGACCCAGCGAGCGCAGATCGCGAGATCGACATTTTGCGGCGTATGCAATGTGGATTCAGTCATGGGTATAAAAAAGCCCCGCCGGAGCGGGGCTTTTCAGGATGATGTAGCGCACTAACTTTATTCGCTGGCGCGCTGTACTTCTACTTCCACCACTACACGGCGGTTAGGCTGCAGGCATTCGATTGCCTTCTTGCCGTAGACGCCCTTGCAGGCAACCACTGGGTCAGATTCACCCTTCGCTTGCGTGTGGAGGCGAGATTCATCGATGCCTTGGCTCATCAGGTACTTCTTGACAGCCTGAGCACGGCGCTCGGAGAGCTTCATGTTGTATTGGTCGGTACCGATGCGGTCGGTATGGCCGGTAATCAGGACCACTTCGACTTCCGGGTGTGCCTTCATCTTTTCGACGACTTCGGTGTCGAGCAGACGCTTGCCTTCATCACGGATGACAGCCTTGTCGAAGCCAAACAGTACGGTTGCATCCAGAGTAACCTTCTCGAAAGCAGGCTTTTCAGGGCCTTGAACCGGTGCTGGTTCCGGCTCTGGTGCCGGTGCCGGCTCGACTGCTGGTTCCGGAGTTGGCTCCGGCTCAGCCACAGGCTCTGCTGCAGCTACAGGAGTTGGAGCGCCGAAGCGGAATACCACACCCAGATTCAGGTAGGTGTTGCCAACCGTGTGATCGTAGTCAGGGCCGCCGGGAACATTGCCGTCAGCCTTGCTCCAGACATGACGCAGGTCAGCTTGCAGGCCGAATCTGTCATTAAACAGATACTGAGCACCTACACCGACATTGGCCATCCAGGAAGTCCTGCGCTCGTCGGTGATGCCGATGCCACTGTAATCAACCTTGTTGCGTGCAGCGCCGATACCGGCCAGCAGGAAAGGGCGGAATTTGTCGCGACTGAACATATACAGCGCATCAACGCCGAACAGGGTCTGCTTGTAATCGCCGCCTGCGCCAGGAAGACCGGTATCTTCATCTGCCTTCGCATAGCTGGCACCAATCTGCACATCCCAGTGCTCGCTGATTTCCTTGCCGAGGCGCAGGAAGCCGCCATAACCGGTGCTGTCAGCATCCAGATCGCTGTCTGCGTGCATGACGCTTACGCCGGGAACCGCATACCAAGAACCTGTGTAAGCCTCTTCCGCCGATGCAGCGCTGATGCCAAAACCGAGTGTGCCGGCTACTGCAAGGCCGATGATATTTACCTTAAGATTCTTCATGCGTTTTTCTCCCTAAACCGAAATGAGTGATTTGACTATACTGTAAAGGCTACTTTTCCTGCAATGCGAATCGGCTTGAAACTCAAGCCCTTCCTGCATATCCGTGCATTTTGTTGCTTTCTTGCAACACCATTTTTACTTCCTTGAGGCTTTTTTTCGACATGGCTCTGGTTCGCTCCAGCTTCTCGCACAAGGCCCCACGGAACCCAAGAAAGTCGGGCTTCAAAGCTGCCAGAACGGGAATATCCGCAATTTTCAGTGACCCTGCCAAGCCTACCTGAAATCGGTAAGCCTCAGCGAGCTCAACAAATGCGGCCAATCTGGTCGGCGGCAAATGATCCAGCAATCCCCTGCCATCCTTGGTTACCGTATCCAGCATCACACCGTTAAAGCCGGCGTCATGTAAGTGAGACAGAAGCCCAAAATCAGGAGCCTGGTCTGCAAACAGCACCGCCACCATCCTCACACCCTGGCTTGCATGTGCCTGCATGGCAGCGATGCATTCGCGATGACTGCTTGCCCCAAAAAAACCGACCTTGACAATATCAATGCCCAATCTCGACGTATGTTCGACAGCGAACATAATACGCTCCGGCTGCATTGGAAGATCACCAACTGTTGCGCTCAGGATCGCTCTGCCATCGATTGCAGCCACTATGTCATGGATGGCTTCCGGTGACAGGGCACCCAATGCACCTTTTATGGGGTTTTTCAGGTCGATGATATCCACGCCCATCTCCATCGCCAGCATGGCTTCGTCGAGATTACTAACACTGGCGAGAAACTGCGTCATGCCTGGTTTTCCCCGGAAAGTTGCGCCTTATGGTTTTCCACCCGCTCCATTAGCCAGCCCCAGGCTTGCAGCTCGCGGGTGCCGGCAGTCTTTTCTATGGCGATTTTCAGATAGTCGATCTCAGAAGTAATTTTTTCGATCGGCAGCATATGCAGACGGCTGACGAGAATGGCGAGCTCGATTACTGCCGCCTGTGCCCGGTTAAAGCCCTTGAATGGAAGATGGATCTCTTCATGCACAACCTTGAAGAGCAGCTGCGGCCGCAAAGAGTCTTCCCTGATATCAACCAGCTCGAGCTCCTGGTGCGCCAAAGAACCATCCAGAATGAAGCCGTCAACTTTCCTGGCGCGAGACAGAGTCCAAGGGGAACGACCGGTCAGAGCCCCGGCAAACACTCGGACATCGTCCGTGAAATTGACGACCGCTACACGGCTAGTCAGGAAATTATCCAGTGTTGTCGATGGCCGGAACGGTGAGATCGCTACCAGCCCATCCTGTTCCCGGATACCGAAAGGCGCTACGTGAGGTATCCCCTTTGCATCCATGCTTGTGACTATCGTTTCGTAAATCACGGCGTTGCCTTCTTTTTGCGTTTACGCTCCAGAGCTGCACTGCGATGTGAAACACGGCTGGCTTCATCCTGCCGGAAGGTATTGCAGCCCCATTGCAGCTCCTCATCCTGGCGATAGCGCTTTCTCAGCTGCCAGGCAATTTGGGCGCGGGCGAGTTCTACGCCCAAATAGAAGGCGTGGGACGCATCATCGTCCACCTT
>DASTRT010000115.1:0-8385 GCA_035761085.1 Methylophilaceae bacterium | reverse complement strand
CACTGCTTGAACGCTTCGGTGAAATCATTGGCGATCAGGCGGCGGATCTGCTGGGCCTTGAGGTAGTAAGCATCGTAATAACCGGCGCTCAACACATAGGTGCCGATCATGATGCGGCGCTTGACCTCGGCGCCGAAACCTTCGGCGCGGCTCTTGCAGTACATGTCCATGAGGTCGGTGTACTCGGCAGCTCGATGGCCATAGCGCACGCCGTCATAGCGTGACAGGTTGCTTGAGGCTTCGGCGGGAGCCAGTACGTAGTAGACCGGAATCGACAGCATGCTGTTGGGCAGGCTGATCTCCACCATCTCCGCGCCCAGCTTGCGGTATTCATCGATGGCGGCTTGCACGACAGCAGCGACGCCACTGTCCAGGCCTTCGGCGAAGAATTCCTTGGGCAGTCCAACCTTGAGACCGGCCAACGGTTTGGTCTTGTTTTCCACATTAGCCAAGCCGCGCGTGTAGTCTTCTTTCTCGCGCTGCAAGCTGGTGGAGTCGCGCTGATCAAAGCCGGTCATGGCATTCATCATGAGGGCCATATCCTCGCAGGACTTGGCCATGGGGCCTGCCTGGTCGAGTGAGGACGCAAAGGCGATCATGCCGTAGCGCGACACCAGCCCATAAGTCGGCTTGAGGCCGGAAAGCCCGCACAGAGCAGCTGGCTGGCGGATGGAGCCACCGGTATCGGTACCGGTAGCAGCAGCACAGAGCCTGGCTGCAACCGCGGCGGCACTGCCGCCCGAGCTGCCGCCCGGCACACGCTCGCGATCCCACGGATTCTGCACCTTGCCAAAATAGGAGGTCTCGTTGGAAGAGCCCATGGCGAACTCGTCCATGTTGGTCTTGCCCAAGTTGACGGCTCCCGCTTGGTCGAAACGCTCGATGACATCGGCATCATAAGGCGAAATGAAATTCTCCAGCATTTTTGAGCCGCAGGTGGTGCGCCAGCCCTTGGCACAGAAGATGTCCTTCTGCGCGATCGGAATGCCGGTCAGCACAGTGTTCTTGCCCTGAGCGATGCGCTGGTCGGCAGCTGCCGCCTGCGCCAGCGTCTTCTCCTTATCCAGCGTGATGTAGGCATTGATTTCGGGGTTGATCCGGTCGATGCGCTGGAGAAAATCCTGCGTCATTTCGACGCTAGAAACCTGCTTGCTGGCAAGCATGGCCGCCAGTTCCTTGAGACTGCTGTTGATCATGATTATTCGATGACTTGAGGGACGAGATAGAGGCCATCAGCTACGGCGGACTCTGTCGAACCATTGCCGAGTTGCGGTGCAATGGACTGAAACAGTGCACGTTGGTCGACCTCCGTGACGGCATCCGGCCGCAGACGTTGCGTGATATCCTGCGAATGCGACATCGGCGTGATACCGGTAGTATCCACAGCCTGCATCTCCTCGATGAGATTGAGTATGCCGGAAAGCTTTTGCAGCACGGCTTCGGCCTCATTATCAGTGACCTCGATGCGTGCCAGATGGGCAATGCGTTTTACGTCGCTGCTATTCAGTGACATTTTGTGGTTCCAAGCCTTAAATTCCTTGAAGATATCAGTTATTATAGCCCGATTTTCAAGCACATCTTCAGCCGCGAAGTGTGCAATTCGGGATGCGGCAGCTCGTCTCAGGAAGCAGATACCATGTTAGGTTTTTTAAACAGCTATTTTTCCAATGATCTGGCCATTGATCTGGGTACCGCGAATACCCTGATCTACGTGCGCGGCAAGGGTATCGTCCTGGATGAGCCGTCGGTCGTCGCCATCCGCCAGGAGGGCGGCCCAACCGGCAAAAAGACCCTGCTGGCGGTGGGCATTGAAGCCAAGCGCATGCTGGGCCGTGCGCCCGCCAACATCACGGCTATCCGACCGATGAAGGATGGTGTGATCGCCGACTTCACCATCACCGAGCAGATGCTCAAGTATTTCATCCGCAAGATCCACGAATCCCGTTTGTTCTCGCCCAACCCGCGCATCATCATCTGTGTGCCCGTAGGGTCTACCCAGGTTGAACGCCGCGCCATCCGCGAATCGGCCATCGGCGCTGGCGCAAGACAAGTGTATTTGATCGAGGAGCCCATGGCAGCCGCGATCGGCGCCGACATGCCGGTAGCCGAAGCGACCGGCTCCATGATCGTCGACATTGGCGGCGGCACCACCGAAGTGGGCGTGATTTCGCTGGGCGGCATCGTGTATGCCAAGTCCGAGCGCGTTGGCGGTGACAAGTTCGACCAGGCCATCATCGACTACATCCGCCGCAACTACGGTATGCAGATTTCCGAGCCGACCGCCGAGCTCATCAAGAAAAACATCGGCTCCGCCTTCCCCGGTTCGGAAGTGCTGGAGATGGAAGTCACTGGCCGCAATCTGGCCGAAGGCCTGCCGCGCAAGTTCACGATTTCCAGCAATGAAATCCTCGAAGCGCTGACCGAGCCGCTCAACGCCATCGTCGGCGCGGTCAAGTCCGCGCTGGAACAGACGCCGCCTGAACTCGGCGCAGACATCGCCGAGAAGGGCATGGTCGTCACTGGCGGCGGTGCGCTGCTGCGCGACCTGGATCGTCTGCTCATGGAAGAGACCGGCTTGCCCGTCATCGTGGCTGAGGACCCATTGACCTGCGTCGCTCGCGGCAGTGGCCGGGCGCTGGAGGAGATGGACAAGCTGGGTAATGTATTCGCCAACGAGTAATAACAGGAAAGGCAGCTTGCACGTACCAGCTGCCTCGCTTAACAGGTTTTCGATTTGACTAGAGCCGGGCGTTAGCTAGGTGTCACCCCATATGGAACCCCAGCAGACTCCGGCCTTTTTCATCCGCGGCCCCAGCCCGTTCGCACGCCTGGTTTTTTTCGCCGTACTCTCCGTGGCCCTGATGGCCACCGACTCCCGCCTGCATTACCTGAACGAGATTCGCCAGGGTTTCATGGCATTGGTGCATCCGCTGCAGGTCATCGCCAATGCGCCGGTCAATCTTTACCGGCAGACGACCGATTACCTCACTTCCCATCACCGCCTCTATCTCGAGAACCAACGGCTGACACAGCAGGCGATGGTACAGGGTGTCGCCCTGCAGAAGCTGCAGACGCTGGAAGCCGAGAACGAACACCTGCGCAGCCTGCTCGGCGCCACGAAATCGTGGGAGCAGCCGGCAAAGCTGGGTGAGATCATGTATGCCAGCCGCGACCCCTTCTCCCACAAGATCGTGGTGAACCTGGGTTCAACCCACGGTATCGTGGCAGGCGAGGCGGTCGTGGATGAAGCCGGCGTCGTTGGCCAGATAACTCGCGTCTATCCTTTCAGCAGCGAAGTTACGCTGATCACCGACAAGGAGCTGGCAATCCCGGTGCAGGTGGAACGCAACAGCCTGCGTGCCATTGCTTTCGGCCACGGCCGCGACAATGCGATCGATCTGCCTTACCTGCCCGCCAATGTCGACGTGCGCAAAGGCGACAGGCTGATCACTTCCGGGATCGATGGGGTCTATCCGACCGGTCTTTCCGTCGCCGTGGTTACTTCGATCGAGCGCAATCCGGATTCGCCTTTTGCCAAAATCACCTGCAAGCCCGTGGCCGGCATCGAGAACTACCGGGAAGTCCTCGTGCTCGGCATGCCCAAGCCGGATGCCTACAAGAAATCGGAGGCGGCGAAAGACCAGCGCCCGCCAGTGAAACCCGGCTCCACACCCGTTGCCAAGCACGCCACCCCCCATGCCGCCCACTAGCCTGAAAGTGATCTATTTCTCCTTGCTGGTTGCCCTGGTCTGCCAGATGCTGCCGTGGGCCGGCTTCGGCCTGATGGTGAGACCGGACTTCATTCTGGTCATGACCATCTTCTGGCTGTTCCGCACTCCCCAGATCGTGAATATCGGTACTGCCTGGATGGCCGGCATCGTGTTCGACCTGATCAGCGGCGCCATTTTTGGCCAGCATGCGCTAGCCTTTGCCGTCGTGGCCTATTTCGCCGTCCGCTATCAACGCCGCCTGATTCTTTTCAACAACTGGCAGCAGGCAGGCTATGTGTTCATCCTGCTGCTGCTGGCGCAGATTATCGTGCTCGTGCTCAAACTTCTGGCGGGCGGCGAAGTCCCAGGCTGGAGTTATTTCCTGCCCAGCATCAGCGGTATTGTGCTTTGGCAGTTTCTTGTCATATCAGGAGTGGGCACAGGGAGTGGCCATGCCCGTAGAAGTTAGCGCATGAGATCGCGCTCTGAACTGAAGAACTACCAGCACGAGCAGCATTATTTCCGCATCCGCCTCGCGGTCGCCGCCCTCATCGTACTGGTTTGCTTCGGCATCCTGGCGGCCCGACTGTTCTTCCTGCAGACGGTGATGTACGAACATTACCAGACCATGGCAGAGAACAACCGCATCTCGGTGGTGCCCATCGTGCCCAATCGCGGGCTGATCCTCGACCGCAACGGTGTGGTCATGGCCCACAATTTCTTTGTCTACACACTGGAACTGACACCGGGCAAGGTCGATGACGTGGATGCCACCATCGACGAGATCGGCAAACTGGTCGAGGTCAGCGCGTTGGACCGCAAGCGTTTCAAGAAGCTGCAGGCGCAAAGCCACAGTTTCGAGAGCATCCCGCTACGCACGCATTTGAGTGAAGTCGAGGCGGCGCGCTTCGCGGTCAACCGCTACCGCTTCCCCGGCGTCGAGATCAAATCACGGCTGTTCCGCCATTATCCGGAAAACAGTCTCGGCTCCCACTTCATCGGCTACATCGGCCGCATTAATGATCGTGACCTGGAAGCCCTCGAAAAGTCGGGTGACCTGTCCAACTACAAGGGCTCGGACCATATCGGCAAGAGCGGCGTCGAACAATACTACGAGCGCAGCCTGCATGGCGTCACCGGTTCCCAGCAGGTGGAAATCGACGCCGACGGCCATGCGGTTCGTGTGCTTTCCAGCACCGCGCCGATTGCCGGCGACAACATTATCCTCACCATCGACAGCAAGCTGCAGCGCATTGCCGAAGATGCCTTCGGCGACAGACGTGGTGCCCTTGTCGCCATCAATCCGAGTAACGGTGAAGTGCTGGCCTATGTCAGCAAACCGACCTTCGATCCCAATCTGTTCGTCGACGGCATCGATACCGAAAGCTGGAAGGCGCTCAACGAGTCGATAGACCGGCCGCTGATCAACCGCCCGATACGCGGCATTTACCCGCCGGGCTCCACCTTCAAGCCGTTCGTGGCGCTGGCGGGTCTCAATGCCGGCAAGCGCGAGCCGCCGTACAGCATTCCCGATCCTGGTTACTACACGCTGCCCGGCAGCACGCACCGCTACCGCGACTGGAAGCCAGGCGGTCACGGCCGCGTGGATATGCGCAAGGCGATCGCCGTCTCCTGCGACACCTTTTTCTATGGCCTGGCCGTCGATCTTGGCATCGACAAACTAGCGGCCTACCTGGGTCATTTTGGCTTCGGCAAGAAAACGGGCATTGATATCCATGGAGAAGTAGACGGCCTGCTGCCGACGCCTGAGTGGAAAGCGCGACGCTGGAAACAGAAGTGGTATCCCGGTGAAACCGTGATTGTCGGCATCGGCCAGGGCTATACGCTGGTCACGCCGCTGCAGCTCGCCCAGGCAACCGCCATGCTGGCGAACAATGGCATCGCCATGCGTCCGCATGTGGTTTCCGCCATCCAGGAGACCACCACCGGCGTCAGCAAGCCGATTCCCACTACCGTCATGGACAAGGTTGCCATCAAGCCCGAGCACCTCGACATCGTCAAACAGGCGATGCACGATGTCACCCTGCCCGGCGGCACCGCTGCCAGTGTCAGCGCCGGCAGTCCCTACGCCATTGCCGCCAAGACCGGCACCGCGCAGGTGATCGGCATCAAGCAGAATGAGAAGTACAACGAGAAGAACGTTGACGAGCGTCACCGCGACCATGCGCTGTTCATCGCCTTCGCCCCGCTGGACGACCCCAAGATCGCCCTCGCGGTAATCGTGGAAAATGGCGGCCACGGCGGTTCTGCCGCCGGCCCGATCGCACGCAAGGTCATGGATTATTATCTGCTGGGGAAAGAGCCAGAACCTCCGCCGCCGCCCAAGACGACGGACAAGGAAACACCACCCCAGCAAGCCCCCGAGGAGGAGCCGCTGAATGATTAGCAACCTGTTCAAGTATGTCACCAAGCACGTGGACTCCTTCCTCATGGGCTGCCTGGTCATGACCCTCGTGGTCGGATTTGCTGTTTTATATAGCGCTTCCGGCCAGGATATGGATCGTATCTTCTCGCAGTCCGTCAATCTGATCGTGGCGCTGGCTTTCATGTGGATCGCTGCCAACATTCCGCCGCAACATCTGGAGCGCATCGCCCTGCCGCTTTATGCGCTGGGTTTGCTGCTGTTGGTTGGTGTCGCGCTGTTCGGTGAGCTGAGCCATGGCGCACGCCGCTGGCTGCACCTGGGCGTGGCAAAAATCCAGCCGTCCGAACTCATGAAAATTGCCGTACCCATGATGCTGGCCTGGTATTTCTCCAAACGGGAAGAGAGCCTGCGCTTCCCGGATTACCTGATTGCCGCGCTGCTGCTGGCGATCCCGGTGGTACTGATCGTAAAACAGCCCGACCTGGGTACCGCGCTGCTCATCGCCGCCTCCGGGTTTTACGTGCTGTTCCTGGCAGGCCTAAGCTGGAAGCTGCTGGTTGGCGGCGGTGTGCTCGCAGGTGCTTCGCTACCCATTTTCTGGTCCATGCTGCATGACTATCAACGCAAGCGCATCGAAATCCTGTTCGACCCCTACCAGGATCCGCTCGGCGCCGGCTATCACACTATCCAGGCAACAATTGCCCTGGGTTCGGGTGGCATCGGCGGCAAAGGCTGGCTGCGCGGCACGCAGTCGCAGCTCGACTTTCTGCCGGAGCGCACCACGGACTTCATTTTCGCAGTGTTCGGCGAAGAATTCGGCCTGGTGGGCAACCTGCTGCTGCTCACGCTGTTCACCCTGATCATCGCGCGCGGCCTGGTGATCGCCTCGCAGGCGCAGAATACCTTCAGCCGCCTGCTGGCGGGCAGCGTCACCCTGACCTTTTTCACCTACGTCTTCGTCAACATGGGCATGGTCAGCGGCATTCTGCCGGTGGTCGGCGTACCCTTGCCATTAATCAGTTACGGCGGCACTTCCCTCGTGACGTTACTGCTGGGTTTTGGTATTTTAATGAGCATCCAGACCCACAAAAAGCTCGTGACGACATAATGTACAACCCATTCACCCTCTCCCGCTTTGCGCTGCTGGCCCTGTTCAGCCTGCTGCTGATCTCCTGCGGCGGCAAAGGCGTCGTCAAGCCGGAGGAAAGCGCGAAGCCCGCTCCCGCCCAGACTGCAGAAACCCCACAGAAGCCAGGCACCAAACCTGGCGGTTATTACCTCGATGACGGTCCCGGGGAAAACCCGCCACCGAATATCGACGGTATCCCTGATGCCGTGCCGCGCCCTGAAATCCTGCTGGCCAGGGCGAATCTTCCCTATAGCGCGCTGGGCGAACGCTACATCCCCATGACCAGTTACAAGCCTTACAAGGAGCGCGGTATCGCATCCTGGTACGGCAAGCGCTACCACGGCAGGAAAACTTCGAGCGGCGAGATCTACGACATGTATGGCATGACAGGCGCGCATCCGACGCTGCCGATTCCCAGTTATGCCCGCGTCACCAATCCGGAGAACGGGCGCTCGGTGATCGTACGAATCAACGACCGCGGACCTTTTCAGAAAGGCCGCCTGATCGACCTTTCCTACGCGGCTGCCTATAAGCTTCGGCTAGTGCAGCACGGCAGCGGCCTCGTTGAAGTGGAAGCCATCGACGCCAGCAACAGTTCGATGCTCCGGGCCAAGGGCCCGGACGAGGTAGAACCGGGACCGGCACAGATCGAGACGGCGCAGGTGGAACCCCCTCCAGCGGTGCCCCAACCGACGAAACTGGAAGGGTCGGCAACGGCAGCCGCACCGGCGGCGGAAGCGACCGACGCTGCGGCTCCCGAGGGCGGCGATTACGTGCAAGTCGGCGCTTTCAAGTTCAAGCCCAATGCCGAATCCCTGATCAACAAGCTCAAGAAACAGAACCTTGCTGAAAATGTACCTGTCCAGAGCTGGTATAATGAAGGCACTTATCGCGTAAGGCTTGGTCCTTACGCCAGCCGCCAGGAAGCAGAAAGCGCAGCTGCCGCAATTCGCCGCGTACTCAAGACTTCCGCCATCCTGATCCGTCAATAACAGATTTAGTGAGTCCGACATGCGCCATCTATCGCTAGCACTAGCCTTTGCTTTTTCCATTTTTTCCGCCCTTTCCCACGCCGCCGACGTTCCGCCCCCTCCGGCGCTCGCTGCCAAGGCTTACGTTTTGCTGGACTTCAACAGCAATAACGTCATTGCCGAGCAGGC
>DASTRT010000114.1:0-2272 GCA_035761085.1 Methylophilaceae bacterium | reverse complement strand
CATCATGTGGGTGCCGGGCGGACTAGTCTATGTCGCTGCGGGATTGGTACTGGGGGCAAAATGGCTGCAGCCGGAGAAATTTCCCGCTTCGCCGGTGATGCGGAACCTCGTCGCTGCAGAAGACGAACTGATACAGTCGATCAGAAAATCAGTTTGAAAAAGCCGGTGACGACCAGCAGGCCGATCAGAAAAATGATGCCGATGATCCAGAGCAGTATCTTCATTGCACGTATCCTTTTGATTGAACGTCAATGATAGAGATGGGGAATGGTCGCGTATGTGCGGCCAGTGACAGTAGGCAAACGGACCGTGTAAGCATCAGGCGCCGGGTCGGCGTGCTGGGGCTTCGGGAGGCTCTTCCGGCGGCAGGGGAGGCGGCAGCGGGTCAGGCGGTTCCTGCAAGCCCGGGCTGTCCGGCGCAGGCGGTGTGATCACATCACCGGGCGCAGTTTTGGGGGCTGGAGGCACGACGATACTGCCGGAATCGGCATCGCAAGGAGGTTTGCCGGTAGCAGCAGAATGGTCGCAAGGCTGAACTGCATTATCCACGGGTGCCGATGGGGAAACGGGCTCAGCCGGTGCAGCATGGGCAGGCCGATAAGCCAGCGAGGCCATGAGCAGCAGTATCAATATTCGCATATCCATCGCAGTTCTTCCGTGACCACACCTTGAGCACATTAGATACCGCTTTTTGCTCCGCTTAAGTTCACTGGCGTACGTATCGCATGAATTCGCTCTCAGGCCCATGCCTGTTGACTAAACGCAAGTTCTACGGCAGGGTTCGTATTGATTCGAAATATCCGGAAAACTCCATGCAAAAGCAATCTGGCGTCATCCCGAGCAATCTTTTGCCTGCTGCATCCGTTCATTTTCCTCCTCTTCTCAAATCCTCCTTCCTCACCTCTCTGCTGCTCGCCGTGCTGGCCAGTCCCGGAGCGGCGCAAGCCAGGGAATATGTGGATCTGAGTCTGCAGGAGCTGGGCAATGTGGAAATCTTCTCGGTCTCCAAGCGCTATGAACCGCTCGCGCAGGCACCGGCAGCAGCTTTCGTCATCACCAGCGAGGATATCCAGCGATCCGGCGCCACCACATTGCAGGAAGCGCTGCGGCTTGCGCCCAATCTGCAGGTGGCACGCAGCAATGCCCGCAACTATGCGATTTCGTCGCGCGGCTTCAACAACATTTTCGCCAACAAGCTGCTGGTCTTGATGGACGGCCGCGTGCTCTACACCCCGCTGTTTTCGGGCGTGTTCTGGGATGTGCAGGATTACATGCTGGAAGATATCGACCGCATCGAGGTCATCAGCGGCCCGGGCGGCACGCTGTGGGGCGCCAACGCTGTCGATGGCGTCATCAACATCATCACCAAGCCCGCTTCCAAAACCCAGGGTGGCCTCATTTCGGCAGGCGGCGGCAAGGATGAGCGCTACGGCTCTGCCCGCTATGGCGGCAAGCTGGAGAATGGCGGCTATTACCGCATCTACACCAAGCACTCGGAATTCGATGACACCGAGAATGCCGCCGGCCGCGACCTGGAAGACGGCATGCGGCGCAACCAGGCCGGCTTCCGTTTCGACTGGAATGACGATCCGCGCAACAGCTCCAGCGTTCAGGGCAATTTTTACGAAGGCAGCCTGCACCAGTTCGGTACCGACGACATCGATGTGGCAGGCGCCAACGTGCGCGCGCTGTTCAAGTCAGTGCTCGACAATGGCTCGGATATCTCGCTGCGCAGCTGGCTGGATTTCACGCGGTGCGACCAGCCGAATGCCTTCACGGAAGATCTCACGACCTGGGATATCGAGCTCAGACACAACATGCAGTTGGCCAAGCGGCACCAGCTGACCTGGGGCGGCGGTTACCGCATTGCCTTCGACCGTATCGACAATGACAACGCTTTTGCCTTCCTGCCGGAAGAGAAGAACCTGGACTGGATCAACCTGTTCGCGCAGGACGACATTACACTGACGCAGAAATTGCGGCTCATCGTGGGCCTGCGCATGGAGCATAACGACTATACCGGCACTGAATACCTGCCCAATGTCCGGCTCTCCTTCAGCCCGACGCAAGATCAGATGCTGTGGGCCTCGCTGGCGCGTGCCGTGCGCGCACCTTCACGCATCGACCGCGATTTCTATGCGCCTGCGAGAGCGCCCTTCCTGATTTCGGGCAATGCCGATTTCGAGTCGGAAACCGTACGCACTTTCGAGCTGGGCTACCGCGCCAATCTGGCCGGCAACGCTACCTTTTCCATCACTGGGTTCTACAGTGA
>DASTRT010000113.1:0-7205 GCA_035761085.1 Methylophilaceae bacterium | reverse complement strand
TCGTCCCGCACCTGCTCGATGAGGTCGAGCGAAGTCGTGTTGCCATTGGGATCGAAATCGCTGTGCAGGCGCATGTCGAACAGCGAGAATTCGATCTGACGTACGGTCTGCATGCCGGCCTGGAAGTTCTTGGCGGCAACCATCTTGTCGAACAGCGATTTCGGCAGGTGCTCGCCAGTCTCGACGTGCCGCGTCATGTGGCGCAGCACATCCCATTCCCAGCAGAAGTTTTCCATGAACTGGCTGGGCAGCTCGACGGCATCCCACTCCACGCCCTTGATGCCGGAAACGCCGTAATCCTCGACCTGTGTCAGCATGTGATGCAGGCCATGGCCGAATTCGTGGAACAGCGTGATGACCTCATCGTGCGTGAACAGTGCCGGTTTGTCGCCCACCGGGGCCGAGAAGTTGCAGGTGAGGAAGGCGACCGGTGTCTCAATGTAGTCCGATTTCCGGCGACGCGTGATGGCTTCGTCCATCCAGGCACCGCCACGCTTGTTGTTGCGGGCATAGAGGTCCAGGTAGAACTGACCAACCAGTTTGCCGTTGCTGTCGGTGATTTCATAGAAAGTCACATTAGCATGCCAGATGGGCGCCTGGGACTGCCGTACACGCACACCGAAGATGGTCTCGGTCACCTTGAATAGGCCCGCCAGCACCTGTGCTTCTGGGAAATACTGCTTCACCTCCTGGTCCGAGAAGGCGTACTTCTCCTCGCGCAGCTTTTCCGACACATAAGCCACATCCCAGGCCTGCACATCGTGCAGCCCGAGCTTCTGCGCGGCATACTGCTTGAGCTCCTGCATATCCCTTTCGGCAAAAGGCCGGGCACGCGCCGCCAGCGTGTGCAGAAATTCGGTTACCTGCTGCGACGATTCCGCCATCTTGGTAGTCAGCGACATTTCGGCGTAGTTGGCATAGTCCAGCATCCGGGCGGCTTCCTGCCGCAACTTGAGGATATCCGCGATCAGGCTGGTATTGTCCCATTCCGGCTTGCCGAATTCTGATGCACGGGTCGCATAGGCGCGGTACAGCTTCTCGCGCAACGGCCGATGATCGGCGTACTGCATGACCGGCATGTAGGAAGGGAAGTGCAGGGTGAATTTCCAGCCGGTCTTGCCCTCTGCCTGTGCGGCTTCCTGCGCTGCCTGCAGCACGTCAGCCGGAATGCCCTTGAGCTCTTCGGCCTTGTCTACGAGCAGGGAATAATCGTTGGTGGTGTCCAGCAGGTTTTCCTCGAAGCGCGCCGAGAGCTTGGAAAGCTCCTCCTGGATTTCCTTGAAGCGTGCCTTTTTATCCGATGGGAGTTCGGCGCCACCCAGGCGGAAGTCACGCAATTCATTTTCCACGATCTTGCGTTGAGCGCCATTGAGCAAGTCATAGCCCGTGCTCGCCCGCAGTTCGCGGAATTTGGCATAGAGCCGCTCGTCCTGCGATAAATCGGCATAGAAGGCGGTCAGCTTGGGCAGGTTTTCGTTGTAGGCTTCGCGCAGCTCCGGGCTGTTCACCACCGCATTCATGTGGGAGACCTGCGACCACGCGCGCGAAATCTGCTCCTCCATATCCTCCAGCGGCCGGGCGAAATTGTTCCAGGTCGGCGCTTCCTTGCTGGTGGCCAGCTTTTCCAGCAGCTCGCGCCCATTTTCCAGCAGGTGATCCATGGCAGGCGTGACGTGGGCGGCCTGCACCTCGTTGAAGCGGGGCAGGCCGGAAAAATCGAGCAGCGGGTTTGCAGCGTGATTCAAGACTTGGATTCCTAACTGATTAATCGAAGGGTGAACGGGTAGCGGTAGGGCTCGCCCTTGCTGGCAGCCACCGCGGCGATGATGCACAGAATGATGTTAGCTACCCAGATGATGGCCATGAACACGAAGCCGATCAGCAGGAATGCCAGGATATAGCTGATGACCCAGGCGATCAGCAGGGTCAGCTGAAAATTGAGCGCTTCACGGGCCTGTTCGCCCACATAGGGATTGCTGTCTTTCTGCAGCAGCCAGACGATGAGGCCGGGAATGAAGGAAAACAGGATACCGCCCAAATGCGTGAGTACAGCGAGGTTCTTATCGTTCGAGCCTACTTCGGTTTGCACTTCAGCCATGATGCGCTCCTCCTTGTTTTAAAGATTGAGTTTTTGCAGCAAAGGTTCCATTTTATCGGTTTCCTGATTCCGCAGAATCGATCGTACTGCCGTGGACAGCTTGGGCAGGTCGCTGCGCAGCACTTCGCGCTTCACCGTAAGGATGTGCGAAGGATGCATGGAGAACTGCCGCAGCCCGAAGCCCAGCAGCATGCGCGTCATCCTGGTATCGCCGGCCATCTCGCCACAGATGCAGACCGGCTTGCCCTGCTTGGCCCCGGCACGGATGGTCATTTCCACCAGTTGCAGCACGGCTGGATGCAGCGGATTGTAGAGGTGTGAAACAGCGTCGTCTGTACGGTCGATGGCCAGCGTGTATTGAATGAGGTCGTTGGTGCCGATGGAGAGAAAATCCAGATGGCGGGCGAAAGCCTCCGCACTCAGGGCCGCCGCCGGCACTTCGATCATGCCGCCAACTTCGATGTTCTCGTCAAATGGAGTGTTCTCAATGCGCAGGCTGTTTTTGGCCCGCTCGATTAGCAGCAGCGTCTGCCGCAGCTCGGAGAGGTTGGACAGCATGGGAATTAGGATGCGGATGCGGCCATAGTGCGAAGCACGCAGGATGGCACGTAACTGGATATGGAATATCTGCGGTTCCGACAAACACAAGCGAATCGCGCGTAGCCCGAGTGCCGGGTTCGGCACGGTTCGTACGGTATCCGGGTTCATCTGCTTGTCGGCGCCGAGGTCCAGCGTGCGGATAGTCACTGGCCGCCCCTTCATGGCCTCGGCCACCTTGCGGTAGGCTTCGAACTGCTCCTCTTCATCCGGCATGTCCTGTCGGTTCATGAACAGGAATTCGGTACGGTACAGGCCGATGCCGGCCGCGCCGGCCGCATTGGCGTGCGTGACATCCTCGGGCACTTCAATGTTGGCGTGCAGTTCGATCTTGGTGCCGTCCAGCGTCATCGACTTGGTGAGGCGCAGCCGCTTGAGCTTCTGCTGGTCGATATCCCACTGTTCCTGGCGCAGCCGGTATTCCGCCAGCGTGGCCTTGTCCGGGTTGACGATGATTACGCCCTGCGAGCCATCCACGATGATCAGCTCGTCATCCTGGATCAGGTCGCGCGCCCGTTGCAGGGCGACGATAGACGGAATATTGAGACTGCGCGCCAGGATCGCCGTATGCGAGGTTGCCCCGCCGACATCAGTGATGAAAGCTGCGAAATGGTGGTGCTTGAACTGGATGGCATCAGCCGGCGACAGGTCATGCGCGACCAGGATGATGGCGCTTTCCTGTGGCTTCAGCGGCGCCTGGCTGGGATGGCCAAGCAATGCCTTGATGATGCGCTCGACCACCTGGACGACGTCCTGCTTGCGTTCGCGCAGGTACTCGTCCTCGATCTGTTCGAACTGCGCCACCACGTTATCCATCTGTTGCTTGATCGCCCATTCGGCGTTGCAAAGTTCGCTGCGGATGATGTTCTTCGGTTCCTCGGACAAGGTCTTGTCGGCGAGGATCATCAGGTGGGTGCTGACGAAAGCACCAAGCTCGGCGGGAGCGGAGATCGGCAACTGGCTGCGCACGTTCTCGAGGTCTTGCCTGACTGTTTCCACGGCTTGTTGGAAGCGGGCAATCTCCTGTGTGACTGAACTCTTGGGAATCTGGTAATGCGCCACTTCGAGCAGGGCATGCGAGACCAGGTGCGCATGGCCGATGGCGATGCCGCTGGAGACGCCTACGCCGTGCATGGTGAAGCTCATAGAGCGTAACCCTCTGAAAAGGTGAAGCTCATCGAGCGCTCCAAAGCCATTTCATTGCTGATACCTCGTTGGTTTCCTCGCTCGCTCCTAGTCGTACCTCGTGTACTGTCTTCGTTTCTCGCTCGTCACCGCCTTGTCTCAGCGGCGAACTGGCATTGGAGGAGAGCTTTGTGAATTGCATTATTCTGGTTCCCCGAATCGATCATTGATCAATGCCACGAGCGCATCCATGGCTGCCTGCTCGTCCTTGCCGGCAGTTTCCAGCGACACGGTACTGCCCTTGCCGGCAGCCAGCATCATGACCCCCATGATGCTCTTGGCATTGACGCGCCGGCCGTTGCGTTCGATCCACACTTCACTGGCGTATTGGCTGGCGGTCTGCGTGAGCTTGGTGGAAGCGCGCGCATGCAACCCCAGTTTGTTGATGATTTCCACGTCCTGCTTGATCATGATTTCTTGCACGCTTCCTCGGTGAAGTGAATGACGCCATCGCGGCCCCCGCTCAGGGCTTTTTCGACCAGCGGGGCAAGATTGCCGTTGCGGTAGGTAAGCACACGCACCAGCATGGGCAGGTTGACGCCCGCTACCCCTTCCACCTGGCCCGGCTTCAGCAACTTGCCGACGATGTTACACGGCGTCGCACCATAGATATCGGAAAGAATCAGCACACCTTGGCCTTGATCCAGCTCGCTGATCATCTGTTGTGCCTGTGGTAGCATGCTGACCGGGTCGTCATGCATACCCACGCTTAATTGCAGCAGTTGCGGGGGTCGACAGCCCATGACATGGCTGGCGCAGTGAATCAGGCTTTCACCGAGTGTGCCGTGGGCGACTATAAGAATTCCTATCATGCTTAAATCCTAATCCTGGCGCTTGCGCTTGTTGTTATTCGAGTTCGCGGTGCCGCACAAGCACCTTTTGTTGCTGGTTCTGGAAATACTGCCCCAAATTCTCGGCAAAATACACCGAGCGGTGCTGACCCCCGGTGCAGCCAATGGCTACCGTAAGATAGCTGCGATTGTCGCGCACATAACAGGGCAGCCAGCGCTCGACGAAGCGGCGGATATCTTCGTACATCTCGCAGACCGTTTCGTCGCTTTCAAGAAAAGCCTTCACGGCGGCATCGCGGCCGGTCAGCGGGCGCAGTTCCGGGTCGTAATGCGGGTTAGGTAGGCAGCGGATGTCGAACACGAGATCGGCGTCCTGCGGGATGCCGTGCTTGAAGCCGAAGGAGACGAACAGCAGGGTAAGCTGCTCGCTCTCCTGTGCGACGAAATCCTTGACCCAGCTGCGCAGGGTATTGGCGCGCAGGTCGCTGGTGTCGATGCGATGGCCCAGCTCGGCCAGCGGCGACAGCAGCTCGCGCTCCCGAATGATGCTTTCTGCCAGCGTGGTATGTTCATCACTGAGCGGATGGCGCCGGCGGGTCTCGCTGAAGCGCTTGACCAATGTCTCAACATTGGACTCCAGGTAAAGCACCTTGACGTCGATGCCCTGCTGCTTGAGCTGTTCGATATTTGGAAGCAGTGCTTCCAGTGCAGCGCTACGGGTATCGATGCTGATGGCGACCCGCTGGCAGCCGCCTTCTCCTGAACCGGTGACGCCTAGATGCGTGGAAATCTGTGGCAGCAATGTCGCCGGCAGGTTATCGATGCAGTAATAACCGCTGTCTTCCAGCGCCTTGAGCACGATACTTTTACCGGAGCCGGACAAGCCGGTGACGATAACGAGCTGCATCAGTGGCTCTGCCTGGATTTTTTGCCGTTGCGGTTCATCTCGCGGTTCTGCCGTTGCATGAACTGGCGCGTGCCATTGATACCGCGCATGAGCAGGATATGGTTGCGCACGGCGACCTCCACCAGTACCGCGATGTTGCGGCCGGCCGCTACGGGAATCATGACCTTGGGGACTTTGACACCCAGGATTTTTTCCTGCTGCGACTTGATCTTGAGCCGGTCCAGCAGCTCCGGAGCCAGAGTTTCCGCCATTTCCAGCTGGATGATGAGGTCCAGCGGCTTGGTCGGCTTGACGGCGTTGTCGCCAAACAGCGCGCGGATGTTTAGGATGCCCAGTCCGCGTACTTCCAGGAAATCCTGCAGCAGGGCAGGGCAGCGGCCTTCGATGCGATCAGGTGCCACGCGGTAGAAATCGACGATATCGTCTGCCACCAGGCGGTGGCCACGCGAAATCAGCTCCAGGGCCAATTCGCTTTTACCGATGGCCGGGTTGCCCTTGATGAGAACGCCAAAGCCCTGCACCTCCATGAAAACGCCGTGGGCACTGGTAGATTCGGCCACCGCCTGGGCCAGATAGTGACTCAGCACGTCCATGAGCCCCGGGCTTTGCAGCGGCGAGGTGAACAGCGGCGTCTGGTACTGGTTGGCGGCCTTGATCAGCGCTTCTGGCGGTGTTTCGCCGTTGGCGACGACGATGGCGGCAAGGTCGGTGGAAAACAGGTTCCTGATCGCCAGCCCGATGTCGTCCTGCTGCAGCCCGCGCAGATAGTCCATTTCGGCACAGCCCAGCACCTGCACCCGATTGGGGTGCACGAAATTGAGGTGGCCGATCAGCGCCAGCGAGGGCTTGCTCACAGTTTCGCTGGTGAGCTGATTGTCGCCCCCGTCAAGGCCCGCCACCCAGGCCAGTTTCAGGTTGCGGCGGGTGTCCTTGAAGAGTTGGGCGACGCTGATCTCAGCCATGGCTCTTCACTCTCAATCGGCTGCATGGGTGCATCGCTTTGTCGCGTGCTCGTTCGCGAATTCGTCTATCCATCAGATATGCCTCATCGCTCACTGTGCGGCTCCTCGCGCTGCATCCCATTCGCTCGATTGATTGACTTGGTCTTACTCGGCGACCTGATGCTTGACCGCCCCATTCGCCTGGTGATGATCCGCCACCTTTTCCTTGTGCTTGATCACCTGGCGGTCCAGCTTGTCGACCAGAAGGTCGATGGCGCTGTACATGTTCTCGTCTTCGCATTCCACGTGCAGCTCCTGGCCGGGCACGTGCAAGGTGGCCTCCGCGCGCTGTACCAGTTTCTCGACGCTCATGGTGACCCGGACATCAATCACATGATCGAAATGGTTGCCGACGCGGGTAAGCTTGTTCTGCACGTAGTCCCGCAGTGCGGGGGTGATTTCCAGATGGTGGCCGGTCAGTTGCAGGTTCAAGATCATGATGTCCTCCTTGGGTTATAACGTCTTGCGTTGATTGGCCGCAGGTATCTGCAGCGATTCGCGGTACTTTGCGATGGTACGGCGGGCGACTACGATGCCCTGTTTGCTCAGGATATCCGTAATCTGGTTGTCCGAGAGCGGTTTCCTGGAATTCTCCTCGCTGACCATCTGCTTGATCAGGGCGCGGA
>DASTRT010000112.1:0-3691 GCA_035761085.1 Methylophilaceae bacterium | reverse complement strand
GTGCGCGAGATTGATGCTCAACAAACAGACGGCGGTCAGGATTATTTTATAGAATCGCATTACAGTAACCTTCTTGTAGATGATTAGAATTCACCAAAGCCAGCCATTCTTATGGCAGTTGGCATGAATGTAAAGACCAGTGAACCCCGCATGAATCCACCTCCCCACCTGCTTGTCTGCATTTCCGGGCATGGCTACGGCCACGTCGCGCAAACAGCCCCTGTGCTGAACGCTCTATCACGCCTGGTTCCGGATCTAAGGCTCACGGTGCGTACCTCGATCCCCTCGGCACATTTGAAAAGCCGAATCGCTGTTGAGTTCCATCATATTGAGGAAAGTGTGGACCCAGGCATGGAAATGCATACCGCGCTGGAAGTCGATACGGATGCCAGCATGCGCGCTTATGCCCGTTTCCATGAGAACTGGGAGCGCAGGCTGCAAGACGAAGCGCAACGGATTGCCGGGCTTTCGCCGGATCTGGTGCTAAGTAATGTCGCCTATCTTCCGCTGGCAGGTGCTGCCAGGAAAGGAATTCCCGCCATCGCCATGTGCTCCCTGAACTGGGCCGATATCTTTCATCATTTTTGCGCTGACCGAGTCGGCGCCCAGGAAATCCTGCAGCAGATCGAACAGGCTTACCTGCAAGCCGATACTTTTTTGCGTCTGACTCCGGCCATGCCCATGCCATGGCTCAAGAATCAGCTGACGCTGGAACCAGTGGCGCAACGGGGCAGTAACCGACGCCCGGAAATCGATGACAGGCTGAAACTGGGGCCAGGAGACAAACTGGTGCTGGCCAGCATGGGCGGTATCGGCATGGAATTGCCGGTGGAACGCTGGCCCGCTTTGCCCGGCGTATTCTGGCTGGTGCCAGACGGGCAGGGCGCAAGGACCGATATGCGACCCGTGGGCACGTTGGGCATGGAGTTTTCCGACATTATCGCAAGCTGCGATCTGCTGTTAACCAAGCCCGGCTACGGCTCTTTCGTCGAAGCCGCGAGCAGCGGTGTTCCAGTGTTGTATGCGAAGCGAGGCGCCTGGCCTGAACAGGATGACCTTATCGCCTGGTTGCAACAGCACGGCCGGTGCGGCGAGCTGCCAGCGCAAGCGCTGCAGACGGGGCAATTTGCTGAGGAACTCAGGAATCTGCTGGATCAGCCGCGGCCTATGCCTGTGCTCCCTGTTGGAACCATGGCCGCAGCCGAACTGCTGGCCGGCTATCTCACCAAGTCTGCGCGTTCGATCAGCATGGCGTCACCATAGCTGAAGAAACGATAGCGCTGCTGAACCGCATGACGGTAGGCCTGCTGAATATGCTCTGTGCCGGCAAACGCGGAGACCAGCATCAGCAGTGTACTTCGGGGCAGGTGGAAATTGGTGAGCAGACGTTCGACCACGCGGAACTGATAGCCCGGCGTGATGAAGATATCGGTTTCGCCATCCCCTGCGAGCAGATTGCCCGAGGCCGCCGCACTTTCCAGTGCGCGCAGCACGGTCGTGCCGACTGCGGTGACCCGGCCGCCCTGCTGGCGTGTTGCCTCAATCTGCCTCACCGTATCTTCAGGCACGGTATACAGTTCGCTATGCATCTTGTGCTGTGAGATGTCTTCGGTGCGCACCGGCTGGAATGTGCCGGCGCCAACATGCAGGGTGACGTAGGCGATTCTGATGCCCTGCGCCTGCAGGGTGGCCAGCATGTCCTCATCGAAGTGCAGGCCTGCAGTGGGTGCCGCGACTGCACCGGGCTCGCGGGCATACACTGTCTGGTAACGCTCTTCATCGGCATCGGTGGCTGCGTGCTGAATGTAGGGCGGTAGCGGCAGGCTGCCGTGTGTTTCGAGAAGTTCGAGAATAGGCGGCCCCGCGGGGTCGAACTGCAGCAGGAATAACTCACCTTGGCGCTGCAGCATTTCCACCTGGCCGCCGGCCAGGGCGAGCAGGCTGCCCGGTTTGGGAGACTTCGACGCCCGCACATGCGCCAGTGCCTGGTGGCTGTTCAAGATACGTTCCACCAAAACCTCGATCTTGCCCCCGCTGACCTTGCTGCCATAGAGGCGCGCCTTGATGACGCGAGTATTGTTGAATATCAGCAAGTCACCCGGGTTGAGCAGTTTGGGCAACTGGCTGAACGTGTTGTCCTCCATCCTGCCTGTGCGCCCGTCCAGATGAAGCAGGCGGCTTCCCCGGCGCTCAACCGGCGGGGTCTGGGCAATCAGTTCGGAAGGTAAGTCGAAATCGAAATCACTAGTGCGCATAGATGTAAGTGCTTTGCTATAATGCTGCCTCTTTTGCCGGGATGGCGGAATTGGTAGACGCACGGGACTCAAAATCCCGCGAGGGCAACTTCATGGGGGTTCGATTCCCCCTCCCGGCACCAGCTTGGCCCAAGCGACCGCATTATATCCACTTGTAGTACCGACATGGGGAAGTTGCGGCCAGGTTTTGTTGTATGCAGCACAGACGCGTCGAAGCCTGGCGGTTTCAACTAAAGGGCTTTCTTGAACTTGGGGTTTTTTTGTGCTAGCTTACGGGTCTGTGTTAAATCGACTGGGTGCTGTGTAGTAAATGAAGCCATCCGAGTAAGAGATGGCTAAATCAGGAGACTGTGGTAGTGGTATCGTCTGTTGTAGATTATCAATTTATTGCACGGCCCAATTGCTCTTTGTCCCCCAAAGGGCGAGTTTTGGTTGTGGCTGCCGCTGCAGCCCTTTCTCTTATAGTTGCTACAGGCTTCAGCCTGATTGGCGCATGGCTGGTTTTCCCATTCGCCGGGCTGGAGGTGGTGGCAGTCGCATATGCTTTCTATTACATCAGCTGTCATTCGGAAGATTACGAAAGTATCACCATCGAAGGCGATCACCTGGCAGTAGAAAAGCGAAACTATAAAAAAACCAGTCAGATTGTTTTTCACCGCTACTGGGCTCGCGTGCTGTTGCGCGACACCCCAAACGGCGATCAGTCCTTATTACTCCGTTCGCATGGGAAAGAAGTCGAGTTTGGCCGTTACCTGATGAGTAACGAACAACGGCTGGCGCTGGCCCAACAATTAAAGAGACGCGTCGGAGCTGTTTTTTAACCTGTTTTTGGGAGTGGGTATGGTGATGCAGTTTTTAAGAAAAACCGGTTTGGGCCTGATTCTGGCGATGACTTCCCTCATCGCACATGCAGAATATGCATGGAATTTCCCAAAACCAGTAACACCTATGGCTTTGGACACGTTGCACGTCCATAACAAGTTCATGGTCATCACGATGGTTATTTTCGTCGTCGTGCTGGCGATCATGATTTATTCCATAGTGGTTCACCGCAAGAGCAAGGGCTACAAGGCTGCGACGTTTACCGGCCCCAGTACCAAGTCTCAAGTCTTCTGGACCACCATTCCCTTTGCCATCCTGCTGTATATCGACTTCATTCTCATGGGCATTCCCGCCTATCACAGCGTCGTCATGATGGAAGACACCAAGAACGGCGCCGAAATGGTCATCAAGGTCACCGGTTCGCAATGGCGTTGGCAATATGAATACATGGATGGTGATGCGCAGGGCATCAAGTTCCTGAGCAACCTGACCACGCCTGAGGATCAGATTGACAACCAGGCCGAAAAGGGCCGCGATTATCTTCTTGAAGTGGATAATCCTCTGGTGCTGCCCGTCGGCAAGAAGGTCCGTATCCTGCTGACCTCCACCGATGT
>DASTRT010000111.1:0-8555 GCA_035761085.1 Methylophilaceae bacterium | reverse complement strand
CGGCCCAGTGCTGGCTGACATCTTCCTGAAGAAGATCACCAAGTGGAACGACCCGGCGATCCAGAGTCTCAACCCCAATGTCAAGCTGCCCGATGTCAGCATCAACGTAGTACACCGTTCCGACGGCTCCGGCACCACCTTCGTTTTCGCCAACTACCTTTCCAAGGTCAGCAAGGAGTGGAATGACAAGGTAGGCGCCAACACCTCCGTCGCCTGGCCCACCGGTATCGGCGGCAAGGGTAACGAAGGCGTCGCCTCCTATGTGCAGCGCATCCGCAATTCCATCGGTTATGTGGAATATGCCTACGCCAAGCAGAACAAACTGTCGCACACGGTCATGCAGAATCGTGAAGGCGAGTTTGTCGAGCCCAGCATCGCTGCGTTCCAGGCAGCCGCCAAATATGCAAATTGGGAAAAGGCCCCGGGCTTCTATGAAATCCTGACCAACGAGCCGGGCAAGACCACCTGGCCCATCGCCGGTGCCACCTTCATCCTGATGCACAAGAACCAGGACAAGCCGGAAAATGCCAAGGAAGTGCTCAAGTTCTTCGACTGGGGCTATCACAACGGCGCGGATATGGCGCAGGCTCTGGACTACGTTCCCATGCCGGAAAGCGTTGTGAAGCAGATCGAAACCCACTGGCAGAACAGCATCCACGGTGCAGGCGGCGCTGCCGTCTGGCAGTAGCAGCCGGATGCAAAAACCAGCGTGACCTCTTATAATCACGCCATCAAAAGAAAGCTGCAGGAGAACACATGAAATCCTCTCCTGCAGTTTTTCCCATACAATCCACCGCCAAAGAGCCAGAGCTGATGCTGTTCGCAGGCAAGAAAAACAATCTCGGGGCTTTCCTCGACAAGCTGTTCCGCCACACTACCCTGCTGTTTGCCTTCCTGGTTTTCAGCGTGATGCTGGGCATCCTGTTGACCCTGCTGGTGGTCAGCCTGCCGGCCCTGAAACATTTCGGCCTGGGCTTTTTCCTCAGCGACGCCTGGGATCCCGTCACAGTGGAATTCGGCGGCCTGGTACCGATTTACGGCACGCTGGTAACCTCGGCCATCGCCATGCTGATCGGCATACCCGTCAGTTTCGGTATCGCCATGTTCATTACCGAGCTGGCGCCGATCTGGCTCAAACGCCCGCTCGGTATTGCCATCGAATTGCTGGCAGGTATTCCCAGCATCATCTACGGCATGTGGGGCTTGTTTGTCTTTGCACCATTCTTCGCCGACCATATCCAGCCCTGGATCAGCGACAACCTGGGCGCCCTGCCCTGGATCGGCGTCATTTTCCAGGGGCCGCCGATGGGCATCGGCATGCTGACCGCGGGTATCATCCTGGCGATCATGGTGATCCCTTTCACCTCTTCAGTGATGCGAGATGTATTCGAAATCGTGCCGCCCATGCTCAAGGAATCGGCCTATGGCCTGGGCGCCACCACCTGGGAAGTCGTGCGCCACGTCGTGCTTCCCTATACCAAGGTAGGCGTCATCGGCGGCATCATGCTGGGACTGGGCCGTGCGCTCGGCGAAACGATGGCGGTGACCTTCGTCATCGGCAATGCGCATGAGCTGTCGGCCTCGCTCATGATGCCAGGCAACACCATTTCGTCGGCGCTGGCCAATGAATTCACCGAAGCGGTCGGCGACCTGTATACCTCTTCGCTGATCACGCTGGGCCTCACGCTATTCATCATCACGTTCATCGTGCTGGCCCTGGCAAAACTGCTGCTGATCCGACTGACGGCACGGGAAGGCAAACAGACATGAACCACACAAAAAACCGCCGCTATCTGCTCAGGCGATTTACCAACGCCGGTATTCTCGGCATTTCCGTACTAACCGTGGGTTTCGCGCTGATCTTCCTGTTCTGGATTCTGTGGACGCTGTTCAGCCATGGCCTCAGTTACCTGAGCCTCAACGTATTCACCAAGATGACGCCGCCTCCGGGCAATGCCGGCGGCCTGCTCAATGCAATCGCCGGCAGCCTGTACATGGTCGCGGTCGCCACCTTCGTCGGCACCCCGGTTGGCGTGCTCGCCGGCACCTACCTGTCCGAATACGGCAAGAGCGGCTGGCTCGCGCCAACCACGCGGTTCATCAACGATATCCTGCTGTCCGCACCTTCCATCGTGCTGGGTCTCTTCATCTATGAAGTAGCCGTGCACCACGTGGGCCACTTTTCCGGCTGGGCCGGCGCCCTGGCGCTATCGCTCATTGTGTTGCCGGTAGTCGTACGCACCACCGAAAACATGCTGCAACTGGTGCCCAACAGCCTGCGCGAAGCCGCGGCTGCATTGGGCGCACCGCAGTGGAAGGTAGTCATGATGGTAGTCTATCGCGCCGCCCGGGCTGGCATGTTGACAGGCATGCTGCTGGCGGTCGCGCGCATCAGCGGCGAAACAGCCCCCCTGCTGTTCACCGCGCTCAACAACCAATTCTGGAGTACCGACCTCAACGGCCCGATGTCCAGCCTTGCCGTGGTCATCTTCCAGTTCGCCATGAGCCCCTATGAGGACTGGCAGCATCTGGCATGGGCCGGCGCCCTGCTGATCACCTTGTTCGTGCTCGGCCTCAACATCCTGGCACGTTCGCTCTTCCGCCGCGGCCCGGCCTCCAGCTAACAGGAATAAACATGTCCAGTACCACTACTACCAGCGTTCCAAAGATCGACGTCAAGAACCTGAATTTCTATTACGGCGGCTTCCAGGCGCTCAAGAACATCAATCTGAGCATCCCCAGCGGCAAGGTGACCGCTTTCATCGGTCCTTCCGGCTGCGGCAAGTCGACACTGCTGCGCACCTTCAACCGCATGTTCGAGCTTTACCCCAAGCTGCGCGCCGAAGGCGATATCCTGCTCGACGGCCGTAGCGTATTCGGCGGCGACCAGGACCTCAACATGCTTCGCGCCAAGATCGGCATGGTGTTCCAGAAGCCGACGCCATTCCCGATGTCGATCTATGACAACATCGCCTTCGGCATCAAGCTGTACGAGAACCTGCGCAAGGTTGACCTCGATGACCGCGTCGAATGGGCGCTGAAAAAGGCCGCACTGTGGAACGAGGTCAAGGACAAGTTGACCCAGAGCGGCGCCAGCCTGTCCGGCGGCCAGCAGCAGCGCCTGTGCATCGCCCGCTGTATCGCGGTCAAACCAGATGTGCTGCTGCTCGACGAGCCCTGCTCAGCGCTGGACCCAATCTCCACTGCGCGCATCGAGGAGCTCATGAACGAGCTCAAGTCCGACTACACCATCGTCATCGTTACCCACAACATGCAGCAGGCGGCACGCGTTTCAGACAACACGGCCTACATGTACCTGGGCGAACTCATCGAATACGGCGATACCGACGTCATCTTTACGCGCCCCAGTCGCAAGGAAACCGAGGACTACATAACCGGCAAGTTCGGTTAAGGCCGCAGATGCGTAACGGCACGCTGCTCGCCGCCATCGACCTCGGCTCCAACAGTTTTCGCCTGGAAATCGGCCGTTATGAACACGGCCAGATCCAGCGCATCGAATACCTCAAGGAAACCGTACGCCAGGGCAACGCCCTGGACGAAAAGCGCCAGCTTTCCGACGAAGCCATGCAACGCGGGTGGGAATGCCTGTCGCGATTTTCCGAGCGCCTGCAGCAGATCCGCAAAACGCATATCCGCGCAGTCGCCACACAGACCCTGCGCGAAGCGCGCAACCGCGAAGTGTTCCTGGCGCGCAGCCGGGAAATCCTTGGCGTGCCCATCGAAGTCATTTCCGGCAACGAAGAGGCGCGCCTGATCTACCTCGGTGTCACCAGCCTGCTGCCGCCTGCCGAGGAACGTCGCCTGGTGCTGGATATCGGCGGCCGCTCTACCGAACTCATCCAGGGCACTGGCGTCAAGCCACGGCAGACGGCTTCATTCCCGCTCGGCAGCGTCGGCTGGTCCATGCACTATTTCGCCGACGGCAAGCTCACCGAAAAAACATTTGACCGTGCCGAGGTTGCCGCTCAGGCGGTGCTGGGCGAAGCGATCAACCACTTCGGCCGGGATCACTGGGATGTGGCCTACGGCGCCTCGGGAACAGTCAGCGCCGTGGCCGACATTCTGACCGCAGCCGGCAGATCGCCGAACATCATAGACCGCGAAGGCATGCAGTGGCTGCGTGAGGAACTCATCACCGCTGGCAGCACGGCGAAAGTCGACCTCGCTGGCCTCAAGGAGGACCGCCGTGCGGTTATTGGCGGCGGCGTCAGCATCCTGCATGCACTCATGGAGCTACTGCAGATCGACATGCTGCGGCTCGCCCAGGGTGCGCTGCGCCATGGCGTCCTCAGTGAAATGCTCAAGCGCTCGCAACACAGGAGTGACATCCGTGACATATCGGTGCGACGATTGGCACGCAAGTTCGTCATGGATGGCGACCAGGCACAGCGCGTGCGCAGAACAGCGCTGCAGATCCTGGGCAGGCTGCAGGATAATCTGGAGAAGAACCAGACCGACCGCCTGAAACAACAACTGGGTTGGGCCTCGCAGCTGCATGAAATCGGTTTTTCCATCTCGCATGACGATTACCCCAGGCACGGTGCCTACATCCTCGATAATGCCGACCTGCTGGGGTTCAATATGCAGGAATTGCACCGACTCAGCACGCTGATTCTCGGCCAGCAGGGCAAACTGAAAAACCTGGAGGTCGATTTCGATGAGGACGAATTCGCACGTTTGCTGGTCGCGCTGCGGCTCGCCATCATTCTCTGCCACGCCCGGCGCGACCCGGAAATCGGTGCATTGCAGGTCGGCTGCGATAGCAGTGGCAAACGTTTCGTGCTCACCGCACCCGCCGACTGGACTGTACGTTACCCGCAGTCAGCCCATCTGCTCAGGCAGGAGGAAGCGGCCTGGTTGAAGACGGCCTGGGCTTTCGACTTCGTGGAAACCTGAGTTCGTTGCAATCCCGAAGAAACGATATATACTGTTTATATCGTTTTTATTGAGGATTACATCATGGCAACCACAACTGCTTCCACCAAGGCTACCGCCAAAAAAACGGCAAAACCTGCCAGCGGGAAAGATACTGTAACCCCGATCGGCAAGATTGCTCTCACCGAACAGGCAGCAACGCAGAAAGCCGCGCCGCCTAACGCAACTGTGCAAAAACCAAAGAAAGCGGTGGAAGCCGAAAAGCCGGCCAAACCCAAGAAACCCAAGCTGGTACGCGACAGTTTCACTATCCCCAAGGACGAATATCAGGTCATCGATGCGCTCAAGCAGCGCAGCGCCAAGCTCGGGCAGCCGATGAAGAAGAGCGAGCTGCTGCGCGCCGGTATCAAGTTGCTGAACGGCCTGGATGACGCTGCCTTCGGCAAGGCAGTGGCGGAAGTCCCGGCCATCAAGACCGGCCGGCCCAAGAAATCGAAGCAATAGAAGTAATCGAAGCAGTTCAGGGTTTGGCTGCGTAGAGTCGCATCAGCCGGGACTGCGCGCTGTGGCCGGATTTTCGGTGGGAGTGCGCGCACTGGTAGTGGCCGTCAGCACCTAAAGCCCAGGCATCCGCATGGTCTTCCAGGTAGGTCGTCAGGCACTCTTCGATGATCCGTCGCCGCAGCTCCGGGTCGGTGACCGGCCACGCCAGCTCGATGCGACGCAGCATGTTGCGGTTCATCCAGTCGGCGCTGGACAGGTACAGATTCTCTTTCGTGCCCGAGCGGAAATAGAAGACGCGCGAATGCTCGAGCAGACGGCCGATGACGGAAATCACGCGAATGTTGTCCGTCACGCCCGTCTGCTGGGCTGGCAGCATGCAGGCACCACGCACGATCAGATCGATTTTCACTCCCGCCTGCCCCGCCCGCACGAGCGCGCGCATGAGTTTCTCGTCGGTCAGCGCGTTCATCTTCAGCACGATATGGCAGTCGAGACCCGCAGTCGCACAATCGGCCAGACCATCGACCTGCTCCTGAAGCAGGCGCTGCAGGTTGAATGGCGCGACCCACAATTTGTTGAGCTTGGGCAGCCGGCTCTGGTTGGCCAGCAGGCTGAACACATTCTCGATATCTTCAGTGAGTTCCGGATCGCAGGTCAGGTGACTGATATCGGTATAAATCCTGGCGGTCGATGGGTTGTAGTTGCCGGTAGAAAGATGCGCATAGCGCCGGATGCCGCTATCCTCGCGCCGCGACACCAGCAGCATCTTGGCATGCGTCTTGAGGCCCACCACGCCATACACCACCTGTGCGCCTATGGATTCCAGCTTCTCTGCCCAATTGATATTGGTCTCTTCATCAAAGCGCGCCTTGAGTTCCATGACCACGGTCACTTCCTTGTTGCGTTCCACCGCCTCGTACAACAGGTCCATGAGCACCGAATTCGGGCCAGTGCGGTAGATGGTCTGCTTGATGGCGAGCACATCCGGGTCCCTGACCGCTTCGCTGAGGAAGGCCAGCACCGCGTCAAAACTCTCGTAGGGCTGATGGATGATGACGTCCGACTTCTGTACCTGGCTGAAAATGCTCAATAGCGGCGACAGCTGATGCGGGTAACTGGCGACATACTTGGGGAACAGCCACTTGGGCTTGTCCACCAGGTCGATGAGCTGGTTGAGCCGGACCAGGTTGACCGGCCCATGCACGCGATACAGCGCAGAGACTGGCAGATTGAACTGCGTGAGCAGGAAATTCGCTAGGAACTCGTTGCAGCCGGCGGATACCTCCAGCCGCACGGCCTCACCGTAGTGGCGATGCACCAGCCCCTGGCGCAGTGCCATACGCAGGTTCTTGACGTCCTCCTCATCGATGGCGAGGTCAGAATGCCGCGTGATGCGGAATTGCGAAAACTGCGTGACTTCACGGCCCGGAAACAGGTCCCTGAGGTGCGCACGGATCACGCTGGAGATCGACACGAACAGCATCTTCTTGCCGGAAAGCTTCTGCGGCAGCCGGATCAGCCGCGGCAAACTTCGCGGCACCTTGACGATGGCGATCTCGTTGGTACGGCCGAAGGCATCGTGCCCGGTGAGCCGCACGATGAAGTTGAGCGATTTATTGGCTACCTGCGGAAACGGATGCGATGGGTCGAGTACCACGGGCAGCAGCAGGAGCCGCACTTCCTGCTCGAAATACTCTGCCACCCAGGCGTGCTGCTCGGCATTTCGTTCGCTGAAGGAGAGGATATGCAAGCCGTGCCGAGCGAATTCCGGCATCAGCATCTCGTTATAGACCGCGTACTGCTCGGCCACCAGCGCGTGTGACGCTTCACTCAGGGTGGTCTGCACAGCCGACTGCATGAAAAGCGGCGGCTGCAGCTTGGCGCCTTGATGCAGCACGCCGCGCACTTCAAAGAATTCATCGAGGTTGGAGGAGACGATGCACAGATAGCGCAAGCGCTCCAGCAGTGGTACGTGCTTGCGCTTGGCCCAATCCAGGACGCGCCGGTTGAATGCGAGAATACTGAGGTCGCGGTCCAGCCACTCCAACTGGCTCTGCGCATCCATTTCCTGATGTTTTGTTATTGCGCTCATGCACTGGCACTTTTGATGGATGCATGAATTTTGTGTGGCTTTGGTTACAGCTTGATGACAGAACGGTTAAACCCGGATGCTTACAGGAGATAAGGCAGTGCTGCTGTAAAAAAACCGCAACAAAGCGGCGCTAATCTGGGCGCGTCAAACAAGAAGAAGAGAATCCCAATGACCCTGACCGCCCTCTCCCCCTCCGGGTTTGTACCGCCTCCTACCGCGCAGCAATTTCGTATCGAGGAAATCATTCGCAAGCGCCAGCTCAGCGCCATCTTCCAGCCAATCGTGAATATGCAGGACGCCAGCATCATCGGTTATGAGGGGCTCATCCGCGGCCCTTCTGACAGCCCGTTGCACTCGCCGCTGATGCTGTTCCAGGCCGCGCGTGATTGCGGCCAGGCGGTGGAGATCGAATACCTGAGCCGGGCCATCGTGCTCAATACCTTCGCCAAGCTGGGCGTACAGGGCAAGCTCTTTCTCAATGTCAATCCGGACACGTTGCTCATGGAAGGTTGGCGCAGCGGCGAGACGCTACGATGCATCGCTGCCTCTGGCCTGAAGTCGGAGCAGGTGGTGATCGAGCTGACTGAAAACTCGTCCACCCTAGAATACCAGGTACTGCGAGAAGCCACCCAGTATTACCGCGCCATGGGCTTCCAGATCGCCATGGATGATCTGGGCGAAGGCTTTTCCAGCCTGCGCATGTGGGCGGAAATCCGCCCCGATTTCGTCAAGATCGACAAGCACTTCATCCAGAACATCCATCTGGACCCGATCAAGCTGCAATTCGTCCGCTCTATTCAGGAAATCGCCCGTAACTCGGGTTGTCACACCATTGCAGAGGGGATCGAGACACATGCCGAGCTGGTCGCCATCCACGGGCTCGGCGTGAGCTACGGCCAAGGCTACCATCTGGGACACCCGCAGGCGCGGCCGGAAACGCAGATGACACCCAATATCACTGCCACGCTGGTCGGCGTTTCACCGGATGCCAGGCTATCCAACGAGCACTCCATCCTGCGGCGCACCACTGTCGCCAACCTGGTCAAGTTCGTGCAGCCGGTAG
>DASTRT010000110.1:0-2147 GCA_035761085.1 Methylophilaceae bacterium | reverse complement strand
GGCCCCGGCTTTTCTGGGCTTGCTCAGGAACAAGCTGGACGACGGAGTTCGGAAGCTGGTGGAGCAGGAATTGAGCCAGGATCTGACCAAGTTGAGTCTGCGGGAACTGGAGCAGCACCTGGAGAAAAACCGTCCCTGATTGAGCCAGGCGGTACCAAAAACTCATACGTTGCAGTAAGCTTGCAGGCTTTATGCGTGAATGAGTTGCCATGGCCCAGTATGTAATGTCCATGCTCCGTGTGAGCAAAGTCGTGCCGCCCAAGCGGCAAATCATCAAGGATATCTCCCTTTCCTTCTTCCCCGGGGCCAAGATTGGTCTGCTGGGTCTCAATGGTGCCGGCAAATCTACCGTACTGCGCATCATGGCCGACGCCGACAGGGAATACGAAGGCGAAGTGCAGCACCAGCCAGGTATTTCCATCGGTTATTTACAGCAGGAACCGCAGCTGGATCCTGACAAGACCGTGCGCGAGGAAGTCGAATCTGGCCTGGGCGAGGTGATGGAAGCCAGACAGAAGCTGGAGGAGATTTACGCCGCCTACGCCGAGCCTGATGCCGACTTCGACAAGCTGGCCGAAGAGCAGGCCAGATACGAGAATATCTTGGCGGCCAGCGGCTCCGACGTCGAGCATCAGCTGGAAATCGCTGCCGATGCGCTGCGCCTGCCGCCGTGGGATGCCAAGATAGGCCCATTGTCGGGCGGCGAAAAGCGCCGCGTAGCCTTGTGCAAATTGTTGCTGTCGCGCCCAGACATGCTGCTGCTGGACGAGCCAACCAACCACCTGGACGCAGAATCGGTTGAATGGCTGGAACAATTCCTGGTGCGCTTCCCTGGCACCGTCGTCGCCGTTACCCACGACCGCTACTTCCTGGATAACGCCGCCGAATGGATCCTTGAGCTGGACCGTGGCCACGGCATCCCCTGGAAGGGCAACTACTCGAGCTGGCTGGAGCAGAAGGAAGAGCGCCTGAAGCAGGAGGAATCTCAGGAATCGGCGCGCCGCAAGGCCCTGGCGACTGAGCTCGACTGGGTGCGGCAGAATCCTAAGGCGCGCCAGGCCAAGAGCAAGGCGCGTATCGCGCGCTATGAGGAGCTCGCCAGCGCCGAATACCAGAAGCGTAACGAGACGCAGGAAATCTTCATCCCCGCCGGCGAGCGGCTTGGCGACCAGGTTATCGAGTTCAAGAACGTTAGCAAGGCTTTTGGTGACCGCCTGCTGATCGATAACCTGAGTTTCAGCATTCCGCCCGGCGCCATTGTCGGCATTATCGGCCCCAACGGCGCTGGTAAATCGACCCTCTTCCGCATGATTACCGGCGAGCAGAAACCGGACTCGGGCGAAGTCGTCATCGGCCAGACCGTGAAGCTGGCCTATGTGGACCAGAGCCGCGACAAGCTGGACGGCAGCAAGACGGTGTTTGAGGAGATTTCCGGTGGATCGGATATCCTTACTGTGGGTCGTTATGAAACGCCGTCGCGCGCCTACATCGGCCGCTTCAACTTCAAGGGCAGCGATCAGCAGAAGAATGTCGGCCAGCTATCGGGCGGCGAGCGCGGTCGGCTGCATCTGGCGAAGACGCTGATCTCAGGCGGCAACGTGCTGCTGCTGGACGAGCCTTCCAATGACCTCGACGTGGAAACCCTGCGCGCGCTGGAGGATGCCCTGCTGGAATTCGCTGGTTGTGTGCTGGTGATCTCGCACGACCGCTGGTTCCTCGACCGCATCGCCACGCACATCCTGGCGGCAGAAGGCGAGTCGCAATGGACCTTCTTCAATGGTAACTATCAGGAATACGAAGCGGACAAGAAGAAACGGTTGGGTGAGGAAGGCGCCAAGCCCAAACGCATCCGCTACAAGCCGATCACTCGCTAGTTTTCTTATGTACGGCATCTGACATACAAGCTCTTGCTCATCTGATAGCCTGATGACAATCCAGTGAGCAAGGGGTTGTTATGAACAGATGCGCCCGTGTTGCTTCATTCATGGCAATTCTGCTGCCGTGCCTGCTGCTGGACGATCCGGAAGCTTTTGATAGTGCCGCCCCGATTTCTCCGGCAAAACCACAGTACAACCTGGAAGTCTTGCCCGACTCGCAAGGCGACTGGATGCAGGAAACGATGGAAGAAGGAACAATCATGGAAGATT
>DASTRT010000109.1:0-2995 GCA_035761085.1 Methylophilaceae bacterium | reverse complement strand
CGTGAATGGCGATCTCTGCTTTCTCACACCTGAAGAATCCATGCGCATCCAGCGCGTATTGAATTCCGACATTGTCATGGTGTTCGACGAATGCACACCCTACCCCGCCACGCGTCAGGAAGCCGAAGACTCGATGCGCATGAGTCTGCGCTGGGGTGCGCGAAGCAAGGCAGCACATGCAGGCAATACCAATGCTTTATTTGGAATCGTGCAGGGCGGCATGTACGAGGATTTGCGCAACATCTCGCTGCAGGGACTCATGGAAATCGGCTTTGACGGCTACGCCATCGGCGGCCTTTCCGTCGGTGAACCCAAGGAGGACATGCTGCGCATCATTGCCCACACGGCGCCGCAAATGCCGCAGGACAGACCGCGCTACCTCATGGGCGTAGGCACGCCGGAAGACCTGGTTGCTGCCGTAGCGCTGGGCATCGACATGTTCGATTGCGTCATGCCCACGCGCAATGCCCGCAATGGCTGGCTGTTTTCCCAATATGGCGACATCAAACTCAAGAATGCGCGCTACAAATCGGACACCGCCCCGCTGGACAGCGATTGCAGCTGCTACACCTGCCGCAACTTCAGCCGCTCCTACCTGCAGCACCTGCACCGCGTGGGTGAGATATTGGGCTCGAGGCTCAACACCATTCATAACCTGCATTATTACCAGCAACTCATGACCGGAATGCGTGCTGCCATCGAACAGGGAACATTTGCTACGTTCTGCCAGGAATTCGCCGCCAAACGGGCGGTACTGGGTGCGGTTGAAGGCGAATGAATTAAACGTGACGCAGACAGTCTATGCTAGAATTTTCCGCTTTCGAACACCCGGATTTATAAAGGAAAGGTCAACTCCGTGTTAATCAGCACCGCCTATGCAGCCCCTGCTGCCGCAGCCGCAGCACCCGACTGGACTAGCTTCCTGCCCCTGATCATCATCTTCGTGCTGTTCTGGTTCATGCTGATCCGCCCGCAAATGAAGCAGGCCAAGGAGCAACGCAAGATGGTCGAGGCCTTGCAGAAAGGTGACGAAGTCGTTACTGCCAGCGGTATCACCGGCAAGATCACCAA
Source organism: Methylophilaceae bacterium (assembly GCA_035761085.1). Lineage (GTDB taxonomy): Bacteria > Pseudomonadota > Gammaproteobacteria > Burkholderiales > Methylophilaceae > DASTRT01. Next base: position 1,924 of record DASTRT010000109.1, on the reverse strand, counting down.
GGTTGGCGATGCTTATGTCAGCCTGGAAATCGCCACTGACGTTGTCATCAACGTACAGAAGAATGCCGTGCAAACCCTGTTGCCCAAGGGCACGCTCAAAAGTCTTTAACCAATAACATTGCTCAATGCGGGTGTTCTGCCCGCATGAAGAAAGCCGCAATATGAACCGCTATCCGTTGTGGAAAAATCTGATTGTGCTGGTGGCCCTCGTGCTGGGCATCCTCTATTCGCTACCCAATCTCTATGGCGAATCTCCCGCCGTTCAGGTCACCTCTGCCAAGAGCACGGTCAAGGTGGATTCGGCACTGCTCGGCCAGGTCGAGGCCGTGCTGAAGAAGGAAAACATTCCTTTCGACACCATTTTCCTCGACGCCAGCGGCGTCAAGGTGCGATTTGCCAATCCTGAGACCCAGATCAAGGCCAAGGATGCGCTGCAGACCGCCCTGGGCAAGGATTACGTTGTCGCCCTAAACCTGCTGTCGCGCTCGCCTTCCTGGCTGAGCAGCATCCATGCCTTGCCCATGTATCTGGGTCTGGACTTGCGTGGTGGCGTGCATTTCCTGCTGCAGGTGGACATGAAGGCGGCGCTGGACAAGGCAGCCGAGCGTTATGTCGGCGACTTCCGCAGTGTCATGCGTAACGAGCGCATTGCCTATCAGGGTGTTTCGCTGCAAGGCCAAGCGGTGCAGGTGAACTTCAAGAGTGCTGCCGAGCGGGCCAAGGCCGAGAAGGTCCTGAACCGTGAATATCCGGACCTGACTTTTACTGAATCCGACGAAGGCGAAGACAAGCTGCTGGTCGCCACCCTGAATCCGCAGGCCAAGAAACGCATCCAGGACTTTGCCCTCAAGCAGAACATCCAGACGCTGCATAACCGTATCAACGAGCTCGGTGTGGCCGAACCCATCATTCAGCAGCAAGGGCTGGACCGCGTGGTCGTACAGTTGCCCGGCGTGCAGGACACAGCCAAGGCCAAGGAAATCCTGGGCCGCACTGCCACCCTGGAAATCCGCATGGTGGATGAAGACAAGATGGATCCCACCACGCTGGAACGCGCCGCTCAAGGCCAGGTGCCGTTCGGTGACGAGTACTACGTCGAGCGCAACGGCCAGCCCGTACTGGTCAAGAAGAGCGTGGTGCTAACTGGTGAATACATTACCGATGCCGGCCCCGGCATCGATAACCGCAGCGGCGAATCCGTCGTCCATGTAACGCTGGACGGTCGCGGCGCGCGCGTTTTCCAGCAGATCACACGTGAAAACGTCGGCAAGCGCATGGCGATTTTGCTGGTGGAAAAAGGCCAGGCTGAAGTGATTACGGCACCGGTCATCCGTGAGGAAATCGGTGGTGGCCGCGTGCAGATTTCCGGCATGGCCAACGTGCAGGAAGCCACCGATGTTTCGCTGCTGCTGCGTGCTGGCGCACTGGCCGCGCCCATGGACATCATCGAGGAGCGTACCGTCGGCCCCAGCATGGGTGAGGAGAACATCCGACGCGGTGTGCATTCCACGCTGTGGGGTTTTGCCGCCATCGCCGTTTTCATGATCATCTACTACTTGGTGTTTGGCGCCATTTCGGTACTGGCGCTGGGCATCAACCTGCTCTTCCTGGTAGCCCTGCTGTCCATGCTGCAGGCCACGCTGACACTGCCCGGCCTCGCCGCCATCGCGCTGACGCTGGGTATGGCGATTGACGCCAACGTGCTGGTCAATGAACGAATCCGGGAGGAACTGCGCAATGGCAACACGCCGCAGGCCTCCATCCAGGCAGGCTACAGCCGCGCCTTCGATACCATTCTCGACTCCAATGTCACCACGCTGATCGCAGGTCTTGCCCTGTTCATGTTCGGCACTGGCCCCATCAAAGGATTTGCCGTGGTGCACGTGCTGGGCATCCTGACTTCCATGTTCAGCGCTGTGGTGGT
>DASTRT010000108.1:0-3189 GCA_035761085.1 Methylophilaceae bacterium | reverse complement strand
TTCTGAAGATCCTCTTCGCTCATTTTCGCCTCCACTTGTCAGCCAGGGTTGGCTTGATAGTGGAGCGTAATGCCGGAAAAGTCTGTTCGGGTGCCACTCATACGGCTTGAGGAAACCCGCAGCAGCGCAGATCGATTCGCTGCAGAACCACTTGCGCTTGTCTTCCGTCCGCCAGGGCAGCACGAAACCGAACAGGCCTGCGACATCGTAAGGCTGCCCCTGGTGCTGGAGGAACCATGTGAGCGCCTTGTCTTCGTCAAACCCGGGCGGCAGATCCACTAGGTCCCAATGGCCGGAAGTGAGATCGATCGCCTTCTTGCGCACGCCGCCATCCCGGTAGGAGCTGGACCAGCAGACTGCGGCCTTGTCAGTGCCGCCGACTACCAGCTCCACGTGACTGTAGGGCCCACGCGTCCAGAGACACACCGCCTCATCAAACAGCCGGGCCGCCGGGTTCTCCGTGGTCCGGCCTTTATAGAAGGCCAGCCGCATCATGGCTAAAGGGCGGCGGCCGTGATGAACAGCTGATCGAGGGCGGCATCATCCAAACCAAGAGCCGGGGCAAGTGCCAGGACAAGCGCCTTGTCTCTATGGACCTCTTGGGAGTATTCCCATTCGATCTGCGCCGCCTCCTTTTGTGGGCTAGGCATGCCCTCGATGGCAGCTGCCACATTATCCAGAAGACCAGCCTGCAGCAGAGCAAGACGGGCTTGACGCATTGTCACGCGTTGAGGCACTTCTACCTCGGGCACGATCGGATCGTTTATAAGCTCACCGTCCTGGAGACGAAGATTAAACCGGTCATTCCATTGTTCCTGTGTCAACTCCACAGCGCCAGCTGGTAGCTGATCGATAGTGTCATCGTTGCAGGCTATTTCCACGCGGCCTTGTGCATTGAAAAATGCATATCTCATTTAGGACTCCTTGATGATTTCGACTTCGCCATAAACTTCAACACCGCTTGAGTTCACCTGAATGCCGAAGCCATTAGTGGCATTGCTGGTAGTAGTGAAGTGCCTCAATTCCAGCACCTTGGTAGCCGCGAGAGTGAAGCGGTAAGTTACAAACGACCTGTTCGTTACCGTCGAGCTGGAGCTTTCCGTGGTGCCGAGCGCGAATGCGTTACCCAGCGACACGTCGTAAAGCATTACTCTATGGCGATCCACGTTATAGGCAGGCGCAGAGGCTCTGACTCGATATGTACCAGCGGGCAAAGTGATCTGATTGGATGAAAGACTTGCGCCAGGGATGGTGTTGGCGACGACAGTGTTCAAAGTTCGAGTGGCCGTTGTGCCGCCTGTATTAGCTCCGCCACTAGTATTTTGCGCCTTCTCGTCCCGCACCAACATGTATCCAATTCCGGTGTAGCGAGCATCAGCGGCAGCTTGAGTAAGACCGGTGACATTGCTGAATGTGAGTGCCGTGGTGCCTACCACGATCGGATCGTTGGTGGTGAGAGCCCAGCGGGTGTCGCCGTTTGCCGTTCCCTCGTTCACCGGGATGATCAGCCCACCTGTTACCTCGGCGTCGGAGTCGAAATCCGTTGAACGCGTCCAGGCTCCAGACGCCACGACATAAATGCCATTCTGACTGCCAGTGCTTTGGTCTTTGACCAATACCCGATCGCCCACGCCGCAAGATACGCCGTCGATGGTCTGCGTGCCGGACAGGGTGATGTTGGCCGTCGTGGCTGCCTTCACCGATGGTTTATAGTCGCCGCCATCTATCATGCGTTGGATGGCTTGCTTGAGCTGCGTAAGGTCCGCGTCGCTCGGAGTCAAACCAGCATCAGCGATGACTTTACGGATCTCTTCACCTATCTGGTGGAACCAGTAAGCGCCCGGGATGGTTGCCGGCACCGCAGAGCTAGGATCTCCATCAGTTGGATAGCCTACGTCTGGGGATGCTTCAGGATCCGGAGCGGATGCGCTCGCAGCTGCTTGCCATTTTCTGTTGTCCATATTGGTTCCTTACGAATAAGCGAATTGAACGATGGTGTGTGCCGGCTTGAGCCGACTGATTGCGCACTCCAGTAGGTTGTTGCCCCAGCTGGCCAGGGCTTCGTCGACGCCACTGGTCACCCTGAACTTGCGCACAGTGTCTTGCGCTGCATTCACCTGCCAGACGAAGCGCCACTCTTCGCTGCAGAGTGGATCATTCACCTGGCTGCCGACCGTGAAAGGCCGGAACTCGGTGATGGTGATCGTGTAGCCGAGCGCTGCAGCCAGGTCGATGAAGTACTGCCGGGACTGCCCGCCCAGCTGAGTGAGCCTGGCGACCAATGCATCACGCCTGGCACCGACAGAACTCAGCGGTCCGGTGCAGGTATCAGGCAAACCCGCTACCCGCTCCCAGTCGGAGAGCAGCTCAAGCGTGGTGCGCGGGTCGGCTTCGTCTAGCAGATCCTCGATGCGCTGATCGACCAGGGAGTACTCCTCGGCGAATGCGTCGAGGATCTCGGAGAGCAGCGACTGCAGGTCGCGTGGCCAGGCAGGCCCGGGCGGCAGCAAGGCTTGCAGCTGCCGCAGGTAATCGTCTTTAGTCAGCGCCATATCAAACCCAGGTAATCGTGCCCATGGTGGCGATCTCGCCAGTGCTGTGCGTTACGTCCGCACTCGGCGAGCTCATGGTGTAGTTTTCCTCGCCGGCAGCGATGGAGATCGCCTCGCGAATGTGGCTCAGCAGAATGGTGCCGCCTGGTTCCGCTTCACGCTTTAGCAGATCTTCCAGCTCGGCCTGCACGGCCGCCTTGACGGTCGAGGTGTTCGGCGTGAGCTCAATGGTGAAATCGAGCGGCACTGCAGTCGGCGCCACCACCGTTACATCCGCCGTGACCGGGCGGCGGGCGTCTATATAATCCTGCACAGTAGTGACTTCGCCGGCATCGGGGATGATGCTGGCATCGTCATCGCGCACGAACCGAACGACTACCGTACCCAGGCCGAGTTCGTTGGGATACACCCAAGCCCGCGTGACGCCGGCAACTTCCTTGGCCCAGGTTTCGTAATCGAACTTCGCTCCGCCATGCGGCGGCTGCTGAATACGCGAGATCAGCCGAGCACGCAGGCTGGCATCGTCTTCCTGGTCGGTGCCACCGCTCAAACCATCCACACCCACGGTGGCGTCGCTGTTGAGGCCGGTGATGGGGCTGGATAGGCTAAGTGTGCTGCCCGCATCTTCATTACCGGC
>DASTRT010000107.1:0-7939 GCA_035761085.1 Methylophilaceae bacterium | reverse complement strand
CTCGTGGTGGCCGCCGGCGTATTCCGGCACGCGCTTGAGATCCTTGGGATAAGGCAGCGACTCAAGCATGTGGATGGTCACGGTGATGTGGTTGTTGATGATGTTACGCTCTTCCTGCGTCAGCGTGCCGCGCGCGATATTGAGGTTGTATACCTCGTTCTCGCTTAGAAAGTTTACCGTGTTGCCCGCGGCATCACGCAGAGGATAAGCGGCGATACGGTGCACGCGCTGCTGATGCTCCGCCGTCATGTACTCGCTGCCGATGTTGGCGTTGCGCAGGAATTCGCGGTCATCATCCAGCTGCTGCCGGAAGACCTCCAGCTCCCGCTCCAGGCTTGCGGCATCCTCGCTGCGGCCAGACTTCAGCGCTTCCAGCTGTTTGCGCAGCATGTCACATTCCGCCTGTTTCTTCAGCAGCTCGAAACGTTGATCCAGCAGATGGATGCGGTCGAAAATCGTGGCCAGCTTGGTCGGCTTGTCCATGACCGACTCCGGCGTCGTGACCTTGCCGCAATCATGCAGCCAGGCGGCAATGCGCAGCTCGTAGATCTCCTTGTCATTGAGCGAGAAATCCTTGAGCGGCCCGCTTTGGGCGTTGCTGGCCGCCTCGGCCAGCATCATGGTCAGCTCCGGCACGCGGCGGCAGTGGCCGCCGGTATAAGGTGACTTTTCATCGATGGCGTCCGCGATCAATTCGATGAATGCTTCGAACAGGCTCTTGAGTCCCTCGATCAGGTTCTGGTTGGTCATCGCCACGGCAGCCTGCGAAGCCAGTGACTCCACCAGCTGCTGGTTTTCTGCAGAAAACACCGTGATTTCCCCAGTTGCCGGGTCAATCGCATTGATGAGCTGCAGCACCCCGATCATTTCATTCTCGTGGTTCTTCAGCGGAATGGTCAGGAAGGACTTGGAGCGGTAGCCCGTGCTCTGGTCAAACTTGCGAGTGCCCGAGAAATCGAAGCCTTCAGCCCGGTAGGCATCCGCGATATTGACCGTGCATGCATTCAGCACGGCATAGGCGGCCACCATGTTGATGTTGGGCGCGCCGTTCTTCAGGTAAAGCGGCAGCGGCGGGAATGGGATTTCCTTGCCGGTGGTTCCGCCCATGGCAATACCGAGGGTGTCGGTACGCATGATTTCGAATTTGAGCCGGTGATCTTCGGTGATGGTATAGAGCGTGCCGCCGTCCGCGTTGGTGATCTCTTTCGCTCCAAGCAGGATCATCTCCAGCAGACGCTGGGTGTTGCGTTCGGCAGACAATGCTACGCCGATGGCATTCAGCCGTTCCAGTCGTCTCAGCAGTTCCTGTTGTTCATGCACGGCGACAGCTTCCCCTATGCACTGAAAATCCTGTATACGACATTCAACCCTGTGCGAGCAAAAACTCCATCTTCACGCCCGCCAGCTCGATCACATCGTGATTTTTCAGAGCGTGGGCCTGCACTCCGATCGCCTTGCCATTGACCAGAGGATGGCTTTGCCCTTCCACATGCGTGATGAAATAACCCTGATGGCGCCGGGTGATCACGGCAACCTGCAGGCCTGGCTTGCCCAGGGTCGTCAGGGCCTTGTCGAGTCCCAGTTCCTTCCCCTTGTTGGGGCCGGTCAGTATATTGACCTTGCCCCTCTTTTCAGCCTCGGCAGGTTTGGCCGCCGCTTTCGGCTTTGCCGGGGGCAATGGAGCAGCCGGGGCAGCCATCTCGACTTTTGCTGTCGGAGCCTGCTCGGTCGCTTTTACGGTCGACGCCAGTTTTGCCGTGGCCGTGCCTGTCACATCGCTGGCAACATATTTGAGCTGGTACTTGCCCAGCTCGATGACATCCCCATCCTGCAATATGTGCTGTTGCACCTTCTTGCGGTTGACCAGGGTGCCGTTGGTACTGCCCAGGTCTTCGAGAAAGGCATCCTTGCCGATAGTCTTGACGACCGCATGCTCGCCGCTGATGGCGAGGTTGTCGATATGGATATCATTGGAAGGTCGGCGGCCGATAGTGACGCGCTCCTTGTCGAGCGGAAATTCGCCGAGAAAATTGCCTTGCAGAGAAAATAGGAGCTTCGCCATTGGTCGCCTGTTATGTCGGGTTGCCTGTTATTTTAACCAGTTCAGGAAGTTATCGTACCAGCTGCGTTCAGCGGTAAACGGCTTGAGCACCCGGATGAGTATGACAGATATATTGTCCTTGCCGCCATGGTCATTGGCCAGTTCTATCAGATGAGTGGCGGCAAGTTCAAGATTGGTGCTGAACTTGTTCAGCGTGGTGTGGATGGCTTCGTCCTCGACCAGGTCGGTCAGGCCGTCTGAACACAGCAGGTAGATATCACCGACATCGACCTCATGCTCATGCAGCTCGAGTTCCACTTCAGGATCCACCCCCAGTGCGCGCGTGACCAGGTTTTTGTTGGCTGACGTCTTTGCCTGCTCAGGCGTAATGAGGCCGGAATTGAGCTGCTCCTGCAGCAGCGAGTGATCCACCGTCAGTTGCATCAACTCTTCATCGCGCAACCGATACATGCGCGAATCGCCGATATGCCCAACCAGCACCCTGTCGTTGGTGAACAGGCCCATGACCAGGGTAGTCCCCATACCCTCGCATTGCGGCTCATTTTGCGAAACCTGGTAAATGGAGGCGTTGGCTTTCTGCACTGCATCAGTCACCAGCAGGCTCTCCGCCTGCATCTCCGTCACGGGATCGACCAAGCCCGGCTCCAGATCGAGCATGGCCTCCTTGAGTTCGGCCACGATGGTCAGCACGGCAATCTCGCTAGCCACCTCACCAGCCTTGTAGCCGCCCATGCCGTCAGCCAGTACCACGAGCCCGATCTCGGCATCGCTGGCTACCACATCCTCATTGTGATCGCGCAGCAGTCCGATATCGGTCAGGCGGACGATCTGCAGGGTATCGGAAAGATTCATTTATGGGCTAGGAGAAAAATGCGAGCAGGCCTGGGCCGTAAGCATCCAGACAAGTCCGATTGCAGCGAAGGCGGTACATGAAATCCCCCAGTGGGAAAGGGTCTAAGCCGTGCAAGTCAGCTAATGGACGCTGGCTCAATAACTGCTCGCCTTCCCTTCATTATTGTTTGCCGTTATGAGAGTCGAGTTTACACGCGAATATCAGCCGGCAGAAGTGGGAAGCCTATTGCCGGCGCCCGCGTGAAACTTCAGCGGGTCGCGCCTCGGCCGCCAGCTTGTCCAGCACGCCATTGACGTATTTGTGACCGTCCGTGCCGCCGAACCTTTTGGCCAGCTCCACGCCTTCATTGATAGCGACCCGGTAAGGGATACTAGGGTCGTGGATGAGTTCATAAGCGGCGATACACAGGATGGCATGCTCGATCGGACTCAATTCGCCGATTCCCCGGTCGATGAACTGCGACAGCCGGTCATCGAGTTCCGGTAGGTGCTCACTGACGCCGGACAGCAGCTGGTGGAAATATTCTTCGTCTGCCCGTCCGAAGTCCGGATCTTCTGCCAGTTCACGAGCGACCTCGCGTATTGGGCTACCGTTAAGAAAATTGCGATAAATGCCCTTGAGTACCAGTTCACGGGAAGTGCGGCGATTTCTTGCGCCCTTGCCCGGCTTCGAGGGTTTGGCAGGCCTGTTTTCGGATTCGGTCATAGCTGCTTCAACAAATTGGCCATTTCGACAGCCACCTGCGCGGCTTCAGCACCCTTGACCGCCATGCGGGCCAAAGCCTGTTCGTCATTCTCGGTGGTCAGGATGGCATTGGCAACCGGAACCCCGGTACTCAGCTGCACCTCGGAAATCCCGCGGGACGATTCATTGGCCACGATCTCGAAATGGTAAGTCTCGCCGCGGATCACGGCACCCAGGGCGATCAGCGCATCGAATTTCTGACTGTTGGCCATGCGCAGCAAAACCAGCGGAACCTCCAGCGCGCCAGGCACCGTAGCCAGCACCACATCACCTTCGGCTACGCCCAGGCGCACCAGCTCAGCCCGGCAGGCGCTCAACAGGCCATCGCCCACATCCTGGTTAAATCGCGACAGCACGACACCAATGCGCATGCCGTTGCCCTTCAAGTTTGGTTCCAGTTCCTTCACATCTGCTCCTGGTGGATTTCGATCAATATTCTTGCCTGGCCGCCGCCCAGGGTTTCGAGTGCGGCTGATGGCGCTGCCAGTTCTGCTGGTAGGCCTTGGCCAGAGGGCGGTCGGCACGAATCAGCAGTACATTCTCCGCATTCGTGTACTGTGCCGCGTTGGTGAAATTATAACTGCCCGCAACCACCGCCACATCAGCAATATTGGCACTGTCGGCATCGATCACCATCACCTTGTTGTGAGCTGCTCGATGCTGTCCATCAAGCCAGACCGGAATGCCGGCAGCGGCGATGGCAGGGATGCGATTATGGCGGATATTCTCGGTCTGCTCGCGGTCGGCAATCAGCCGGACATCCACACCGCGGCGGTGGGCAGCGATCAATGCACCGGCAATGCCGGGGTGGGTGAATGAAAACGCCTGCACGAGGATTTGCTTGTGGGCTTCGTTGATCGCCGCGATGATTTTGCCGGCCGCATCGTCACCTGGCGTAAAGAACACCTGGACATCGATCGCCGCCTGTGTCTGCGCCGGTTGCAGCGCCAAGGCGGAAGGCACAGCAGCCAGGGCAAAAACGCCTAGCAAAGCGGCGATGGGCAATGTTTTCGAACGGAGAAAGTCGGGCGCGATCATAGGCCGCCATTCTAGCATGGCGGCCTGTTCATCCTGCTTCGATCAGCCTTGGCGAGCCGGGCCAACCCGGCTCTGCTAATCAGTGGAAAAGTACCCAGGCCTTGCTCAACGTATTCCAGATGCCATAGACCAGCGGAATGCCGACCAGCAGCCAGGCAGCCAGCACCAAGCCGCGATTGCCACCCTGCCCGCTGATGTCACCGCTGGCCACGGCCGCTTTAGGAGCGGCGTCATGCGATAGTTTACGTTCAGTTTCCAGCTCGGCATCATTCATGTACCAGCGCGCAGCGACCGGCTTGACTAGCAGGTTGCAGACGAAGCCCGCAACCAGCAGCCCGGCCAGCACGTACATAGTCGTGTCATAGGCCTGGCTCTTGGGCACGCCATGGTTGATCTGGTATTCATTGATGTAATTGACGATCACCGGGCCAAGCACGCCTGCAGCCGACCAGGCGGTCAGGATGCGACCATGGATGGCGCCCACCATCTGCGTGCCAAAGATATCGGCGAGATAGGCAGGAATGGTGGAAAAGCCGCCGCCATACATGCTGATAATGATGCAGAACAACACCACGAAGAACGATAGGTGGCCGTTGTGCCCGGCCCAAGGCGCCAGCGAATAGAGGACGAAGCCCAGAACGAAGAAGGCGAAATAGGTATTTTTGCGGCCGATGTAGTCGGAGAAGGAAGCCCACATGAAGCGGCCCAGAATGTTGAACAGGCTCAATATGCCAATGAAGCCGGCAGCAATGGCGGCGATCTGGCCCAGCTGGTCGGGATTGAGTTCGCCGAACCTGAGATCGAGACCGATCAATCGGCCACCGAAGATTTCCTGCAGCATGGGGGAAGACATGCCGAGCACGCCGATACCCGCCGACACATTCAGGCACAGCGCACTCCACAGCAGCCAGAACTGCGGCGTCTTGTGCGCGTTACGCAGATGCACGTGCTGCGAGGTGATCATGCCCTTGGCGGCATTGCCGCTGGGCGTCCAGCCAGCGGGTTTCCAGCCGGTGGGCGGCACGCGGTAGGCCAGTGCGCCTATCATCATGAACACGAAGTAAATGAGCCCCAGCACGACAAAGGTCTGCCAGACACCTACCGAAGTGGGGGTGGCGAAATGCTTCATGAGACTGTCGGCCAGGGGCGAGCCTATCATGGCGCCGCCGCCGAACCCCATGATGGCCATGCCGGTTGCCATGCCGCGACGGTCAGGGAACCATTTGATCAGGGTGGAAACTGGAGAAATATAGCCCAAGCCGAGGCCCACGCCCCCGATGACGCCGGAGCCCAGCCACATTAGCCATAACTGGTGTGTGTAGACGCCCACTGCCGAAATCAGCAAGCCGCCACACCAGCAGACTGCCGCTACGACCCCGGCCTTGCGAGGACCGGCGTGCTCCAGCCAGCCGCCCCACAGTGCTGCACTGGAGCCCAGAAACAGGAAGAACAGGGTAAACATCCAGCCCAGCATGGGCTTATCCCAATCGCAGGTGGTGGTGAACAACATCTGGATCCAGCTCATGTCGGCCGGACAGGCGATAGATTCGGTAATTCCCAAGGCGTGGGTCAGCGGTAGCCAGAAGACGGAGAAGCCATAAGCCATGCCGATGCACAGATGTATGCACAATGCGGCAGGCGGCACCAGCCAGCGGTTGAACCCTGCATGGGCAATTGTTCTTTCCTTCGACAAGAATCCAGACATTGCTTCTCCCCTGAAATGATTTTGAACGTGTTGCTAAAAATAGCAGAATATGTGCTTCCGATACACCATTTCACCCGTCGTCATCAATATGTCATATTAACGTCATATAGTGCCTCGCGTGACAGATACCAAAAGGAAAGCATATGCCGGCGAATATTTTGGTGGTTGAAGACGAACCTGCCATCCAGGAATTGCTTGCGCTCAATCTCGTTCAGGCAGGCCACAATCCCATCCGCGCACTGAGCGTCGAGCAAGGCCAGAAGCTCATGCGCGAAACCACTCCCGACCTCATTCTGCTGGACTGGATGCTGCCCGGCATGAGCGGCATCGAGTTTGCCCGCAGGCTCAAGTCGGATGAACTTACCAAGACCATCCCTATCATCATGCTGACTGCCCGCGGCGAAGAGCTGGACAAGGTGCGCGGCCTGGAAGTCGGTGCCGACGATTACGTGACCAAGCCCTTCAGCCCGCGCGAACTCAATGCCCGTATCAAGGCGGTATTGCGCCGCCGAGCGCCCCAGATGACCGACGACCCGATCGAGATCGGCGGGTTGCGGCTTGATCCCATGACCCACCGCGTCACCGGCAACGGTGATGTACTGGATCTGGGACCCACTGAATTCCGCCTGCTGCATTACCTCATGTCCAACCCGGAACGCGTACATTCCCGCAGCCAGGTGCTGGATCGTGTGTGGGGCGACCGCGTCTTCGTCGAGGACCGCACGGTGGACGTGCATATCCGGCGGCTCCGTCTGGCCCTCGCCCAAACAGGGCATGAGGACTACATCCAGACCGTACGCGGCGTCGGCTATCGTTTCTCGGCACAGTAGCTCATAATGAGCGCGCTTTCAGATTAGGAAATTTGCGTGCTGGATATTCGTTGGAAAGCCTTCTGGCTTGTCTTTTCACTGGCTTTCTTCTGCCTGATCTTGGGCGCCATGACCAATGCCATCCTCGCACTGGCCGTTTTCATCCTGGGCGTCCTGGCCTATCTCGCCAGCCACCTGCACTGGCTGCATCAACTGCTCCAATGGTTCAGGAACCCCGAGCTTTCCACCATGCCGGTCGGCCGTGGCATCTGGGAAGAAGTCTTCGCTGCCATCTATCACCAGCAACGCCGTTACAGCCGCAGCCAGGCTCAGCTCGGAGCGGCACTGGAACGTTTCCGCCATGCGGCGAGCGCATTACCGGATGGCGTCGTGCTGCTCAACAGCAGCGACAAGATCGAGTGGTGCAATACCACAGCGGAATCCCTGCTGGGCTTGACGCTATCGCAGGATACTGGTCAGCCTATCACTTATCTGGTGCGGCACACCGATTTCATCCAGTACCTGCACGGCCAGGATTATGCGGAAGCGCTCAAACTCCGTTCCTGGCACGATCCAGACATCATGCTGGAAATCCAGCTGGTATCTTTCGGCGTCAACCAGAAACTGCTGATCTGTCGCGACATCAGCCAGCTGGAAAAACTGGAGAACATGCGGCGTGACTTCATCGCCAATGTCTCGCATGAGCTACGCACGCCGCTGACGGTGGT
>DASTRT010000106.1:0-2417 GCA_035761085.1 Methylophilaceae bacterium | reverse complement strand
CCTTGCTGCCAGCCAGCAAGGCTGCAGGGCTGGAGCCGAGCGCACTACTGACCGAGCGGACAGTCACCTGGCTCAATTCGGGGTCATACAGCCACACTTTCTGGCCATCACCCACGATCTGCTGCACATAGGGTTTGTCGTAATCCCAACGGAATTTCCCCGGCCGCTGCAGCTGCATGGTGCCGTCGACTTCCTGCACCTTGCGGCCCTGGTTATCCATCACGGTCTGGTGGAAATGCGCGCGCAGGGATTGAGTTTTCTCAAAAAATGCATGAAGTTGGTCTACTCCGCCGGCTTGGGCCAACAGCGGAAACATGGCAATCAGGGTAAAAAACAGTTTTTTCATATCTACTCGTTATTGGGTACAAGAACTTCGCGATTGCCATTGCTCTGCATCGAGGACACCAGCCCAGCGCGCTCCATCTCTTCGATCAGGCGCGCCGCACGGTTGTAGCCGATACGCAGATGCCTTTGCACGGCAGAAATCGAGGCGCGGCGGGTCTTGAGTACGATGGCTACAGCATCGTCATAGAGGGGATCGGATTCGCCGCCGGGTTCAGCGCCGCCACCCTCTCCCGCCTCTTCAGTCGCATTGGTAAGAATGCCTTCGATATAGTTTGGTTCGCCCAACGACTTGAGATATTCGACTACGCGATGAACCTCCTGGTCGGCGACGAAGGCGCCATGGATACGCTGGGGATCACTGGTGCCAGGCGGCTGGTAGAGCATATCGCCCTGCCCCAGCAGGGTTTCCGCTCCCATCTGGTCGAGGATGGTACGGGAATCGATCTTGCTGGAAACCTGGAAGGCGACGCGGGTTGGAATATTCGCCTTGATAAGGCCGGTGATGACGTCGACCGAAGGTCGCTGCGTCGCGAGCACCAGATGGATGCCGGAAGCACGTGCTTTTTGCGCCAGACGTGCAATGAGTTCTTCGACCTTCTTGCCCACCACCATCATGAGGTCCGCCAGCTCATCGATGACCACCACGATCAACGGCAGCTCGTCCAACGGCTCCGGACTTTCCGGTGTCAGCGTGAATGGATTGGTCAGCGGCGTGCCTTCCTTTTTCGCCTCACGCTGTTTCTGATTGAAACCGGCCAGGTTGCGCACGCCAAAGGTGGACATCAACTTATAGCGGCGCTCCATCTCGGCCACACACCAATTAAGCGCATTGGCTGCCTGCCGCATGTCGGTGACAACCGGCGCCAGCAGATGGGGAATGCCTTCATACACGGACAATTCGAGCATCTTTGGATCGACCAGGATCAGCCGCACTTTCTCCGGCTCGGCCTTGTACAACAAACTCAGGATCATGGCATTGATAGCGACCGATTTACCCGAACCTGTAGTCCCGGCCACCAGTACATGCGGCATTTTCGCGAGGTCTGCCACGACCGGTTTGCCGGAAATATCCTTGCCCAAGGCAATGGCCAGCGGTGAGTGCACATCGGCATAGACCTTGGAGCCCAGAATTTCCGAGAGATAGACGATTTGCCGCCTGGGGTTGGGTATCTCCAGGCCCATGTAGCTCTTGCCGGGAATGGTTTCGACGACCCGGACGCTCACGACAGACAATGCACGGGCAAGATCTCGCGAAAGATTGGCCACTTGACTGCCCTTGACCCCTGCCGCCGGCTCCAGTTCATAACGGGTAATCACGGGACCGGGCAAGGCAGTGACCACCTTGACCTCGATGCCGAAATCCATGAGCTTGCGCTCGATAAGGCGGGAGGTGAAATCAAGTGTCTCCGCAGACTGCAGTTCCACCTCACCTTGCGGCTCATCCAGCAGATGCAGCGGGGGCAACGGAGAATCCGGCAATGCCGAAAACAGGGCAGCCTGGCGTTCCTTCTCGACCCGATCGCTCCTGGGGATTTCCAGCGCAGGCTTTTCGATCTGGACCGGGGGTCTGTCTTCGACGCGCTTGCGCTCATTCTCCACGAAAACAGTGCGCAGCTTTTCGGCTTCCTTGCCCGCCTGCCTGTCCTGCCTGTCTTGCCAGGTATGGATGACGTATTGATAGGCAGCGATAAGCGCCGTACCCAATTTCTCGGTAATCATGAGCCAGGACCAGCCGGTGAAGAGGCTGAAACCAATGGCAAACAGCAACAGCAATACCATTGTGGAGCCGGCGAAGCCGAACATGGTCCGTAGGATTTCATCCGTCACGCTACCCAGCATGCCCCCCGATACGGAGGGCAAGACGGCGGGCAATCGCGCGAAATGTCCCGCCTCAAGGCTGCAGGAGGCGACCAGCAACAGGCCAAAACCCACCATGTTGAATAGCAGCAGGGGGCGCTCGCTGACCGCATCAGCTTCGAGCCGGAGGTAGACCAGCCACATGGCGTAGAACGCGAAAACTACCCACCACCAGGCAGAAAAACCGAACAGGTACAGCAGCATATCCGAGAGCC
>DASTRT010000105.1:0-3606 GCA_035761085.1 Methylophilaceae bacterium | reverse complement strand
TTTGGACTTTGGAATTGACAGGGAAAATTTTGTTTATACGAATGCAGGACAAAGGTTGGATTGGTGGATTTCTATGCCTCAAGTATTTAGAAACATGTTCCCAAGCTTTGTCATAATCGCTAGTACGACTGTTATTGCAATTCGCACATATTGGAGTGCTGAACTTTAATTGTGCAGACTTCTTGATACTTTTAACTGGTAAGTTTCTTACTTTTGCAGAATTAAAATAAAGGGTCTTGGTTTGTGACACCGACCCAAACAAAGACCTTAAATCAGATGCCTTAGTTATGTGTTCATGGCTAGCAGCATCGCTTGCGCCACAAATCCAACAGTCCACGTCACTTCCCCCGCATAAACATCTTGTCCAGCTCGCTCATGGTGACCTGGAACCAGGTCGGGCGGCCATGATTACATTGGCCTGAGCGTTCGGTGGCTTCCATGTCGCGCAGCAGCGCATTCATCTCGGGGATGGTTAGACTGCGGTTGGCGCGCACGGCGGCGTGACAGGCCATGGTACCGAGCAGCTCGTTGCGGCGTTCGGTCAGTGCGCGCGAAGCGCCGAATTCACGCAAATCGCGCAGCACGTCGCGCGCCAGCGCCACGGCATCGGCGCCTTGCAGCATGACGGGAATGGCGCGCACTGCCAGCGTCGTCGGCGACAGCACGGCGATTTCGAAGCCCAGCTTGTGCAGATTGCCTTCGTTGGAGGCGAGTTGCTCTTCCACGGTGGCAACTTCCAACCGGTCAGCATTGAAGCTCACGGGAATCAGCAGCGGCTGCATCGGAACTTCGCGCTGATCCAGCGCGTTCTTGAGCTTTTCATACATGATGCGCTCGTGCGCAGCGTGCATGTCGACGACGATCAAACCCAGCTTGTTCTGCGCCAGCACATAGACGCCATGCAGCTGGGCGATGGCGAAGCCAAGAGGATATTCCGGCTCTTCTTCCAGCTCGGCCGCATAGCAGACCGGACTGGCATATTGCCGGCGTTCTTCGTCCTCGCCGTTGCCGAACAGCACCTTGTAGAAATCCTGCGATTGCTGCGCCTGGAAATTCATGTTGGCTTGGTACGCGGGGTAACTGCTCGCGGGTTCCGCTGCCGCAAAGGACGGCTGCTCCGACTGCAGGGTTACGCCAACCGGCGTGGCCAGCGTCTTGTGCAGCGCATGGAAAATGAAGCGGTGCACGGCCTGACCGTCACGGAAGCGCACTTCGGTCTTGCTGGGATGCACGTTGACATCCACCAGCGCCGGATCGAGCTCCAGGAACAGCACGAAAGCCGGATGCCGCTCGTGGTGCAGCACATCCTGGTAAGCCTGGCGGATGGCGTGGGCGATGAGCTTGTCGCGCACGAAGCGGCCATTGACATAGACATATTGCGTATCGCGCGCACCACGCGAGAAAGTCGGCCTGGCAGCCATGCCCCATAGGCGCATGTGGCCTGCGCTTTCATCGACATTGATGGCCTCGCTGGCAAACTCCTCGCCCAGCACCTCGGCAAAACGCTTCTGTGGCTCCGAAGCCTGCAGGCGTGTCAGCGCGCGCCCATTATGTTGCAGCAGGAAAGCCACATCCGGGCGCGACAATGCCACGCGACGGAAAGCCTCCTCGCAATGGGCGAATTCGGTATTCTCGGTCTTGAGAAACTTGCGGCGTGCCGGCGTGTTGAAGTAGAGATCCTGCACTTCGACGATGGTGCCGGCATCGAGCGCAGCAGGTTCGGCTGGCGTGATGAAACTTCCTTCGGAGGCAATGCGCCAGGCATGGCGTTCGCTCTTGTGCCGGCTGGTGAGCTGGGTGCGCGAAACCGAGGCGATACTCGCCAGCGCCTCACCGCGAAAGCCCAGGCTGGCTACGGCTTCCAGATCGTCAAGCGTGGAAATCTTGCTGGTGGCATGCCGGGTGAGGGCCAGCGCCAGGTCGTCCTGCGCCACGCCGTCGCCATTATCCGCCACGCGCAGCTGCTTGATGCCGCCGTTGAGCAATGCGACGCTGATTTCGCTGCTGTTGGCATCCAGGCTGTTTTCCAGCAGCTCCTTGAGGGCCGATGCGGGCCGTTCGACGACCTCGCCAGCCGCAATCTGGCTGATGAGCTGGTCGGGCAATAATTTGATGGCAGGCATGGGGCGATTTTACCCTGCTTTGTTGCTCGACCATATGCGCTTAGGTGGCCCATCAAACAGAAGAAATTCAGGTCGGGCTTCAGTATATGGCATTAACTTGCATGCAAAGCGAGATATAAAAATTCCTGAAATTCAATCCTTTATTACCTATCTCGATCAACACCCCGGTCTTGTCGCACTCATCCAGGCTCTAGTGTCGGTCGTTGCCGTGCTGGTCATTGGCATCGTGGCGATACGCCAGTCGCGTACCAACCATCAGGCAAACCTGGAAGCGCGCGAACGGGAAAGAACTGCCAATGCCCTGCACCTGGCGATGGCAGTGGATACCATTGCCAAGGAAACGTCGGACTCCATCATGTTTGCGGTCAAGGGGCTGAATAGTCCACAGAAGGTGCACGACATCGCCAATGGCACCAAGTATTTCCGTCGCGACGGCGTCGCCATCCATCAGCACAGCATGGAAAGAGTGCCACTCTACCAGCTCACTTCGCCCAACCTGATCCGGCTCGCCCTCAACATGGCCGGTATGGCTTCCCAGGTGCAGGATGCTACGGAGACCATCTTGCGCACGCGCAAGATGCTGGATAAAGAGGCCTTCGACGCTTTCTTCAATGAGATGGATCAGATGGCGAGCTCGGCCGACGATATCGCCCGCGCCATCCATCACGAAGTCGAATCCAGCAAGCCCAATAACACCTTCAGTCCCACGGCCGCCAGTCAGGTCAAGCGCGAGCCTTATATCGACTAAAGCTCCACCGTTTCCAGGTAGTCGGGCACGACCACGTTCCAGTCCAGCTTTTCCTCGATAAAAAGCCGCATGGCATCGGCGGCTACAGGCTCGCCATGGGTGATGAAAGTCGCACGCGGCGGCGTATCGAAGCCCTTCAGCCAATCCAAGATTTCGTTGCGGTCGGCATGCGCCGAGAGATTGGAGATGTATTCGATCTCGGCGCGCACCGGATAGTATTCGCCGTGGATCTTGATGCTCTCCGCCCCGGCCAGCATGGCCGCGCCCCGCGTGCCGGCAGCCTGGAAGCCGACGAAGAGGATGGTGTTGCGTGGATTGGGTGCGAAGGTCTTGAGATGGTGGATGACGCGCCCACCCGTGGCCATGCCGCTCGCCGCCAGGATAATGGCGGGGCCCTGCAGTGAATTGAGCCGCTGTGACTCCTCGATGCTGCTGACCATGTGCGCCATATGCAGCATGGCATGGCACTGATCCTTGCTCAGCCGGTGCTCATCATGGAAATTGTTGAAAATGTTGGTCGCGTTCACGGCCATCGGGCTATTGAGGTAGACGGGCATGTTGGCGATGACGCCCTCCTTCTTGAGCAGATGGATGTAATAGAGCAGCTCTTGCGCCCGACCCACGGCAAATACCGGGATGATGACCACCCCATGCCGCCCCGCCGTTCGGTTGATGATCTCACCCAGCTTGATCTTGGGGTCTCCCTGTTCGTGGATGCGGTCGCCATAGGTGGAT
>DASTRT010000104.1:0-2169 GCA_035761085.1 Methylophilaceae bacterium | reverse complement strand
CAGGGATGGATTGTCGGCCATGCGTTATCCGCTACAATAGGGCTCCAAATTATAAGCCCAGGATATTCAACATGCTGAACAAACTTGCCGGCAGAGGCGGCTATCTGCTTGGTTTTCTCGTCAGTTTCGGGCTGGTCGCCCTGGCGCTCTATCTGCAGAAAGCCTACAACCTGGAGCCTTGTCCGCTGTGCATTTTCCAGCGTATCGCCTTCATGGTGCTGGGCCTGATCTTCCTGGCGGCAGGCATTCAGAATCCCGGCAAGGCCGGGCGCCAGGTCTACGGCGCGCTCCAGTTCCTGGCCGCGGTCGTGGGCGCAGGCATCGCCTCGCGGCACATCTGGATTCAGGCGCATCCGGATCAGGTGATGTCCGAGTGCGGCGCCGGTTTCGATTACATCTACCAGACCCTGCCGTTCCAGCAATTCCTCAACTGGGTGTTCAAGGGCACGGGCGAATGCTCGGCGATAGACTGGACCTTTATTGGGCTGACCATTCCGCAGCTGTCGCTGATCGCGTTTGTGGGTTTGGCGGCTTACTCAATCCTCCTGATCTTTTTGAAGAAAAAATAAATGTATAAAACTCTTGAGGTCTTTGTAGGTAACACCCCTCTGGTCAAACTACAAAGACTGCCCGGTAAAACCAGCAACACGGTGCTGGCGAAGCTCGAAGGCAATAATCCGGCAGGCTCGGTGAAGGACAGGCCCGCGCTCTCCATGATCCGGCATGCCGAAGCGCGCGGTGACATCAAGCCGGGCGATACGCTGATCGAGGCCACTTCCGGCAATACCGGCATCGCACTTGCCATGGTCGCGGCCATGCGCGGCTACAAGATGATCCTGCTGATGCCGGATAACCAGACCCAGGAACGGCGGCAAGCCATGAAAGCCTACGGTGCCGAACTGGTGCTGGTGCCCAAGGATGGCGGCATGGAGCTGGCGCGCGACGTGGCGAAAAAGATGGAAGCCGAAGGCGAGGGTATTGTGCTCGACCAGTTCAGCAATCCGGACAACCCATTGGCGCATTACGAGGGAACGGGGCCGGAAATCTGGCGGGATACCGAGGGCAAGGTCACGCATTTCGTTTCCAGCATGGGCACCACCGGCACCATCATGGGCGTCTCGCGCTACCTCAAGGAACAGAACCCGGGTATCAAGATCATCGGCGTGCAGCCGGAAGAGGGCGCGCAGATCGCCGGCATCCGCAAATGGCCGGAAGAATATTTGCCTAGTATCTACGACGGCAAACGGGTGGATGAAATCCGCCATGTCAGCCAGGCCAATGCTGAGAAGATGACGCGAAAAATGGCGGCAGAGGAAGGAATCTTTGCCGGTGTCTCCTCCGGTGGAGCGCTGCATGTGGCGCTGCAGTTATCCAAAGAGCTGGAGAATGCGGTGATTGTTTCTATCGTGTGTGATCGGGGTGATCGGTATCTCTCCACAGGCATCTTCCCTGCGTGAGAATGGCTGATTAAATGTCTGCGACGGCACAATGCGTCATTGGGAGGTGCTCGTTCGTCGCCGTTTCTTTTTAGGGTGGCCAATGCCATGACGAGCGATACACCACCAGGCTTTCTCCTAGAAAGCTCCAAGTTCTTCGTTCCCACATTAGTGATCTGTCTGAGCCGCCGTACTTAGCTTCATCGTTTAGCTGATTAAATACGGCAGCCGTGATGAATGTTCTGTAGGGGTCCTCGCGAAGATCACTGAGCTTCGCAGCCAAATTGGGAGCTCTTCCTATCCATATGAGATCGTTTGAGCCACGGGCTCCACCTCGGACTGAGAGAACTGTTCCGCTGTCTACGCCCACGCCGTGACGAATCCTAAACGTTGCGTCTCGCACACTTTCGTATTTCGTTTCGAACTGAGCACGAATCTGGTCGACGCACCATTTGATCTGTAGGGCGCACTTTGTGGCCGAAGTGTTTCGATAACCACCAATGAAAACTCCCATAATTCGATCACCGTCAAAGCTTCTGACTTCACCATTATGCGAGCGGATAAGACGAGCAGATGTTGCTAGAAAAGCTTTTATGATCTTGGCAGCTATTCTTCGATCTAGTTCCTTTGCCATTTTCGAGGAATCGGCGAGGTCGGCATAGAGAAAAGTGGCCTCAATCTCGACCGCACCTCCTGCAAGCGCAACATCACTTGTGCTTGGTATTTGTCGGCC
>DASTRT010000103.1:0-2310 GCA_035761085.1 Methylophilaceae bacterium | reverse complement strand
CACCGGCCATAGCGGGCCAAAGAGGTTCTGCAAGGCGTCCATCATGCCGTCTCCGCCGCCAGTGGCACAGGGGCTTCCACGCGTTCCAGCGTAATTTCGCCGAACAGGTCGCCCAGCTCGACGGTCAGCAGCGTGGCGCCGACGATGCGAACGCCGCCCGGCGGCACGGCGTCGTCGCATCTTGCCTGCAGCAGCGCACTGCCCTGGCCCTGACGTACGATCACCTCATCGCCGTCCTGCAGGCCGAGTGCCGTAAGGGTTGCCGGATTGATGCCGGCGACCGGCTTGGCCACGTACTTGCTCTTCTGCAATGGCGGAGAACGGCGCACCAGTGAATCGGTCTGGTATTGCGGAATCTCGCCGATGCGCTGCAGCTCGCTGGTCTTGAGCTTGACGCGGATTTCGCCGAGCTCGCGCAGGTTGTTGTTGAGGCGGTTCCACACGACTTTCGAAGGTTTCTGGCCGCCGAAAATCTCGTTCTTGACCTCTTCGCTGCTTTCGAAATCGAAGCCAGCCAAGCCCAGCATGTTGCCCAGCACGCGTAAAATCTTCCAGCCCGGGCGGGCTTCACCCTTGGCCTTGACCACGGCATTGAAGCTCTGCACGCGCCCTTCCATGCTCATGAAAGTACCCGAGGTTTCGGTGAACGGCGCCAGCGGCAGCAGCACATGCGCGTTCTTGAGCGATTCCGACTTGTAGCTGGTCAGCGCGATCACGCACTCAGCTTCTTCCATGGCCTTGTTCGCCATGCTGGGGTTATGGCAGTCCAGTTCCGGTTCGACGTTGACCATCACATAAGCCTTGCGCGGCGATTCCAGCATGCTGCGCGCGTTGAGGCCACCCTCTTCCGGCATCGCACACACCAGGTTACAGCCGACGCTGTTGGCGGCGGCGGAGAGCGCGCCAAAGGTCGCACCGCTCAATGAAGCGATGGCTTCCGCCAGGCTGAAGAGTTCGGAATAGCGGGGGTGGTGCTGCGACAGGTTGCCCAGGAATACGCCGACACGCGGACTGACCAGGTCGAATTCCTTGCCCAGACCGGCCAGGCTCTCTGCCATGGCTTGCGTGTTCTCGCGGATCTTCACGCCTTGCAGCAGTTCGGACAGATCCGGCGGCAGGCACAACGACAGACGTTGCAGGCCGGACATGGCCTTGAGGATCTGTGCCAGCACATTGACCATGTCGTTGGGCAGGCAGATGGCCTTATGCGCGACCTTCATCAGGGGATCGTCATCCAGCGGATTGACGAGAGACAGCTCAGCACCATTGGCCACCGCCTTGCGGATACGCTGCGTCAGCAGCGGGTGCTCGTTGCGCAGGTTGCTGCCGATCACCAGGATGCGGTCCATTTCCTGGATGTCGGGAATGTTGCAGCCCATCCAGATGACGCCCATGCGACGGCCGTCGAGACGGAAATCGCTGTGACGCAGGCGATAGTCGACATTCTTCGATCCCAAACCATGCGCAATCTTCTTCGCCAGATGGGCTTCTTCCATGGTGCTGTTGGGCGATACCAGCACGCCGATCTGGTCGGGGCCGTCGTTGTCGGCGATTTCCTTGAGATGGGTGGCGGCGAATTCCAGCGCGGTCTTCCAGTCAGTTTCGTGCCATTCGCCATGGTGGCGGATCATGGGTGTGGTCAGGCGATCGGCGCTGTTGAGGCCTTCGTAGGAGAAACGGTCGCGGTCAGAAAGCCAGCATTCATTGATGGTTTCCTTCTCGCGCGGAATGACGCGCATCACGCGGCCTTCCTTGACGTGCACGTCGATGTGCGAGCCCAGGCCGTCATGCGGGGCGATCGAAGGGCGATGTGCCAGTTCCCAGGGTCTTGCCGTGTAGCGGAACGGCTTGCTGGTCAGGGCGCCGACCGGGCACAGGTCGATGATGTTGCCAGACAATTCAGATTCTACGCTCTTGTCGACATAGGCGGTGATCTCGGCATGTTCGCCGCGATTCACCATGCCCAGCTCCATCATGCCGCCGACTTCCTTGAGGAAGCGCACGCAACGCGTGCACTGGATGCAGCGTGTCATATCTGTGGCAATCAGCGGGCCGATGTTCTTGTTCAGTACGACGCGCTTTTCTTCTGTGTAGCGCGAACCACTGGAACCGTAGGCGACCGCCAAATCCTGCAAGTCGCATTCGCCACCCTGGTCGCAGATCGGGCAATCCAGCGGATGGTTGATCAGCAGGAACTCCATGACGCTCTTCTGCGCCTCGATGGCGGCCTTGGAGCGTGTGAAGATTTTCATGCCCTCGGCGACAGGCGTTGCACAAGCCGGCAGCGGCTTGTTGAATTTCTCCACCTGT
>DASTRT010000102.1:0-12329 GCA_035761085.1 Methylophilaceae bacterium | reverse complement strand
GCGCCACTTCACGTAAGGCTTCATCCGAGTTGGCCGGATCCATCTGGTAGGTGGACTTGTCGCCTTTGCCCAGATTTGCGGCAGAGCCGACGGCATCGCGGAATGGCCCGTAGAAGCTCGAAGCATATTTGGCCGAGTAGGCCAGGATGCGGGTATGGATATGGCCTTCGGCTTCCAGCGCGTCACGAATCGCACCAATGCGGCCATCCATCATGTCCGAGGGGGCAACGACATCAGCGCCAGCCTCGGCATGGCTCAGGGCCTGCTTCACCAGCACGGCCGTCGTTTCGTCATTGAGCACATAGCCGGTATCGTCGATCAGCCCGTCCTGGCCATGCGTGGTGTAAGGGTCGAGCGCGACGTCCGTGATCACACCAAGCTGGGGAAACTTCTCCTTGAGGGCACGCACCGTACGCTGAACAAGGCCCTGCGAATTATAGGCTTCGCGTGCATCCAGGCTTTTGGCGGGTTGGTCTACCACGGGGAACAGTGCCAGCGCAGGAATTCCCAGACTCACACAGTCTTCCGCCGTCTTCAGCAGCAGATCGATGCTCTGCCGCTGCACGCCGGGCATGGAGGCCACGGCTTCAGTCCGGCCTTCACCATCCAGCACGAACACGGGGTAAATCAGGTCATCTGCGGTCAGCACGTTTTCACGTACCAGCCGGCGTGAAAAGGCATCACGCCGGTTACGCCGCAGTCGCGTGCGCGGAAAGCTGGATTTGGTCATGTAAATGCTCCCGTATTGAAGACGCTGGCCAACTCCGCACCTGGCTCAGGTTTGCGCATGAAAGCTTCGCCCACCAGGAAAGCATGTACATTACGGCTCTGCATCTGTGCCACGTCATCCCGGGTAAAGATACCGCTTTCGGTGATCACGATACGGTCGTCGGGAATCTGCTCGAGCAGGTTCAAGGTTGTGTCCAGTGTGACATCGAAAGTGCGCAGGTTGCGGTTGTTGATACCGATCAAAGGAGTTTTGAGCTGCAACGCCCGCTCCAGTTCCTCGCCGTCGTGCGATTCCACTAGCACGGCCATGCCGAGTTCGTGGGCGACGGCTTCAAGCTCCTGCATCTGCGAAAGCTCCAGCGCAGCGACGATCAGCAGGATGCAATCGGCGCCCATGGCACGGGATTCATAGATCTGATAGGGATCGATCATGAAATCCTTGCGCAGCACCGGCAGCTTGCAGGCGGCTCGTGCCTGCTGCAGATATTCCGGGCTGCCCTGGAAATACTGGCGATCGGTTAGCACTGAAAGGCAAGCCGCCCCGCCTTTTTCATAACTCGCAGCAATCTCTGCCGGATGGAAATCCTCGCGGATCACGCCCTTCGAAGGGCTGGCCTTCTTGATTTCGGCAATCACAGCCGGCTGCCCTTTACTCACTCGCGACTGAATAGCGGCAGTGAAGTCACGAGTCGGAGAAGCGGCTTTCGCTTCATTCCTGATGACTGCCAGGGGTTTGGCAGCCGCGGCGGCTGAAACTTCCTGCTGCTTGGTGTCGAGAATTTTCTTGAGAATATCGTTCATCATTCCGCCGTCAACTTTTCTGCCGTCAGTTTTTGCGAAAGCGCAACCAACTGCTCCAGCTTCGTCTGTGCAGCGCCACTGTCTATCATGGTTTTCGCCCGTTCCATGCCCTGTTGCATGCTGGCAGCCAGACCGGAAACATAGATGGCGGCACCGGCATTAAGCAGCACGATATCCCGTGCAGGAATCAGCTTGCCTGCCAGCACAGCATCCAGCATGTCGCTGGCCTGCTCGGCATTCTCCACCTGGATCGTTCGCATGTCATGCAGCGGCAAACCAAAATGCGCTGGATTCAGAAGGTACTCACTGATGTTGCCGCCCTTGAGCTCGGCCACATAGGTATGGCCGCTGAAGGAGATTTCGTCCATACCATCCGCGCCGTGCACCACCATGACATGCTCGCTACCCAACTGTTGTAAGGTCTGCGCCAGCACAAGCGTGAGCTTGCGGTCGAATACGCCCATGATCTGTCGCTTGGCGCCGGCGGGATTGGTCAGCGGTCCCAGCAGGTTGAACAAGGTGCGTACGCCAAGTTCACGCCGAACAGGTGCCGCGAACCGCATGGCACTGTGATGGTTGGGGGCGAACATGAAGCCGATGCCAATGTCGTTAACACACTGGGCAACCTGCTCCGGCGCGAGGTCGACATTGACGCCAAGCGCTTCCAGCACATCGGCGCTGCCGCACGCGGAGGACACAGAACGTCCCCCGTGCTTGGCGACGCGCACGCCAGCCGCGGCAGCGACAAAGGCCGATGCGGTGGAAACATTGAACGTTTGCGTACCGTCGCCGCCAGTACCGCAGGTGTCGATCAGGTGCTCGCGGTCTTCGACATTCACATGCGAGGCCAGCCCGCGCATGACTTCGGCTGCGGCGGCAATCTCATCCACCGTCTCGCCCTTGAGTCGCAGGGCAATCAGAAAACCGGCAATCTGGGCCGTCGTAAGCTGGCCGCCCATGACCTGCCGCATGACGCCCAGCATCTCCGCATGGCTCAGGTCGCTGGAATCCAGCAGACGCTGCAAGGCCTCCTTGTAGGCAATCATGTCAGTAGGCCTTGAGGAAATTGTTCAGCAGCTCATGACCATACTGCGTGAGGACGGATTCCGGGTGGAACTGCACGCCCTCCACGGGCAGGGTTTTGTGACGCACCCCCATGATTTCGCCATCGTCGGTCCAGGCCGTAATCTCCAGACAGTCCGGCAAGGTTTCACGCTCGATGACCAGCGAATGATAGCGGGTTGCCGTGTAAGGGTCGGGCAGGCCCTTGAATACGCCAACATCCTTGTGATGGATCAGCGAAGTCTTGCCGTGCATGAGCTGCTTGGCGTGCACGATATGCCCGCCGAATGCCTGACCGATGCTCTGGTGGCCCAGGCAGACGCCCAGCAGGGGAATCTTGCCGGCAAATTCATGGATCAGCGGAACGGAAATGCCCGCCTCATTGGGCGTGCAGGGGCCGGGCGAGATGACGATATAACGCGGCTTGAGCTCAGCGACCTTGGCGAGATCGATCTCGTCGTTGCGATAGACCTGCACATCCTGACCCAGCTCGCCCAGGTACTGCACCAGGTTATAGGTGAAGGAATCGTAGTTATCAATCATGAGCAGCATTATGCGACTCCTTCCGTATCCAGGCCTGCCAGTACCATTTCCGCCGCCCGCAGCACGGCGCGCGCCTTGTTCTGGGTTTCCATCCACTCATTGTCCGGAATGGAATCCGCCACAATGCCTGCGCCTGCCTGTGCATAGAGCATATTGTCCTTGATGACGGCGGTACGAATGGCAATGGCCAGGTCCATGTCGCCATTGAAGCCCAAGTAACCGACCGCGCCAGCATAAATGCCGCGCTTGCTGGGCTCCAGCTCGTCGATGATTTCCATGGCGCGCACCTTGGGTGCGCCGCTCACGGTCCCTGCCGGAAAGGTCGCCTTGAGCACGTCGATGGCATCCAGCTCAGGCTTGAGCCTGCCTTCCACATTGGAAACGATGTGCATCACGTGGGAATACCGCTCGATCATCATATTGTCGGTCACCTTGACCGAGCCGGTCTGCGACACGCGACCGATATCGTTGCGGCCCAGGTCCATGAGCTGCACGTGCTCGGCGCACTCCTTGGGGTCGGCCAGCAGTTCATCAGCCAGCGCCAGATCCTGCTCGCGCGTCTTACCGCGCGGCCGGGTGCCGGCAATCGGCCGCACAGTGACGGTTTCATCTTCCAGCCGCACCAGGATTTCCGGCGATGCACCTACCACGTGATGGTCACCCATGTCGTAATAGAACATATAAGGCGAGGGATTGAGGCTACGCAAGGCGCGATACAGTGACAATGGGGCGGCCTCGAACGGCTGTGCCATGCGTTGGCTCAATACCACCTGCATGATGTCGCCCTCGAAGATGTAATGCTTGGCCTTTTCCACCGCTGCCTTGAAACTCGCCTCGCCAAATTCGGAACTGGCAGTTGCGGGTTGCATGCGGGGAGCCTGCGGAATGCTGACCGATTTACGCAATAGCCCGATCAATTCGAGCAGCCGGTGGTGTGCTATCTGGTAGGCATCGGGCTGGAATGGGTCAGCGTAAACGATGAAGTAGAGCTTGCCAGAAAGGTTATCCACCACGGCCAGCTCTTCCGACACCATGAGCAGGATGTCCGGTGCGCCGATGTGGTCGGGCTTGTTGGTACCGGCCAGCTTGCGCTCGATATAGCGGATGGTTTCGTAGCCGAAATAGCCGGCGAGACCACCGGTGAATCTAGGCAAGCCCTGGTAAGGCGGCGTCCTGAACCGCGCCTGGTATTCCTTGACGAAATCCAGCGGATTCACGTCTTCGGCGGATTCGACGACACTGTCCCCCTGCAGCACTTGCACGCTATGGCCGCGCGCAACGATGCGGGTTCTGGCAGGCAAGCCGATGATCGAATAGCGGCCGAAGCGCTCGCCCCCTTGTACCGATTCCAATAAATAGGAATAGGGTTGATTGGCGAGCTTGAGATAGAGCGATAAGGGCGTATCGAGATCGGCGAAGGTTTCGACGACCAGCGGTATGCGGTTGTAGCCCTCGCGCGCAAGGGCTTCGAATTCCTGTTGGTTGATGGTTTGCAGCATGTAAATCCCCAAGTTGTTATTGGCAATAATGGCGCACAGCGCCAAAGGTAGCGGCTAGATCAGCGCCACCATCGCCAACTGATGTTTTTCTGGTAACTTGGGGATTTCATGTTTGCTAATTAGACCTTGGCCAGTTCGTCGCGCAGTTGCTTGACGACCGTATTATAGCGATTCGGGTCGCTATCCGAGCCCTTGCTGAAAATGGCCGAGCCGGCAACGAAGGTATCGGCGCCTGCACGGGCGATCTCGGCGATATTCTGCGGATTGACGCCGCCGTCAATCTCCAGCCAGATTTCGCGGCCGGTCTTTTCGGTATAGGCGTCAATGCGGGCACGCGCGTGGCGCAGCTTGTCCAGCACGCCAGGAATGAATTTCTGGCCGCCGAAGCCGGGGTTGACCGACATCAACAGGATCATGTCGACCTTGTCCATCACGTAGTCCAGATAATCCAGCGGCGTGGCCGGGTTGAACACCAGGCCGGATTTGCAGCCCTGATCGCGGATCAGCGACAGGCTGCGATCAATATGTTCGGAAGCTTCCGGGTGGAAGGTGATGATGTTGGCGCCGGCCTTGGCAAAATCCGGGATGATGCGGTCCACAGGCTTCACCATCAGGTGCACGTCGATGATGGCGTCGGTCACCGGACGGATGGCTTCGCACACCAGCGGGCCGATGGTCAGATTGGGAACGTAATGATTGTCCATCACGTCAAAGTGAACGATATCGGTGCCGGAAGTGATTACATCGGTAATCTCCTGGCCCAGCTTGGCCATGTTGGCAGAAAGAATACTTGGTGCAATCCGGAATTGTTTAGCCATGATAGTAATAGTCGCGCTGTGAAAAACCTTTATTTTAACCGCAATTGCTTTAAAAAACAGTCCGCTTGATTGGAACTTGTTGCCTAAGCAATTGTGATACGGGAAAATTGCGGCCATGCATTTATTCACCGTCGGCATCAACCATCACACCGCGCCTGTTTCCATCCGTGAGCACGTTGCCTTCCAGAACGAAAATCTTGGCCATGCCCTGCGTGATTTGACCACGCACACGCACAACGGCGTGCCGGTGGCCAAGGAAGCCGCCATTCTTTCCACCTGCAACCGCACCGAGCTCTACTGCAACACCGAGCATCCCGAGCAGGCGCTGGAATGGCTGGCCAGTTATCACCAGCTGCCGTCCCAAAAGATTGAACCCTATGTCTACACCCTGCCGCAGCAGGATGCCGTCAAACATGCCTTCCGCGTTGCCGCCGGGCTGGATTCCATGGTGCTGGGCGAGCCGCAGATCTTGGGCCAGTTCAAGCAGGCGGTGAAGATAGCCGAAAACGCTGGCACCCTGGGTACGCTGCTGCACAAGCTTTTCCAGCGCACCTTTGCTGTAGCGAAGGAAGTACGCACTACCACGGAAATCGGCGCCAGTTCTATTTCCATGGCTGCCGCTTCGGTCCGGCTGGCGCAGAAGATCTTCGGCAAGCTGCATGGCCAGAAAGTGCTGATGATAGGCGCTGGCGAGATGATCGAGCTGTGTGCCGAACACTTCGCGGCGCAGAAGCCTGCTTCCATCACGGTCGCCAACCGCACGGTCGAGCGCGGCGAGAACCTGGCGCAAAAGGTCAACGGCGAAGCCATCCTGCTGGCCGACCTGCCGGATCGCCTGGCCGAATTCGACATCGTCATCACCTCCACCGCCAGCCAGCTGCCCCTCATCGGCCTGGGCATGGTTGAGCGCGCGATCCGCAGCCGCAAGCACAAGCCCATTTTCATGGTGGACCTGGCCGTACCGCGGGACATCGAAGCCGAGGCGGGCGAGCTCGATGACGTGTTCCTCTATACCGTCGACGATCTTGCGCAAGTCGTGCAGGAGGGCCTGGGCAACCGACAGGAAGCGGCTGCCGAAGCCGAAGCCATCATCGACCTGCGCGTCGACAACTTCATGCAATGGCTCAAGACTCGCGATGCCGTCCCTACCATCCGCGCCCTGCGCGACCAGGCCGAACGCGTGCGACGCAACGAGCTGGAAAAGGCCCGCAAAGCGCTCGCTCGTGGCGAAGACCCGGCAGTGGTACTGGATGCCCTAAGCAGCGCGCTCACCAACAAGTTCCTGCATGCGCCATCCCGCGCACTGAACAGCAGCCAGGGCAACGATCACGAACAGCTGGAGGCATTGCTGCGCCAGCTTTACCGCATACACGAATGAGATAAATGAAAGAATCGATAACGAGAAAGCTCGAAAACCTGAGCGAGCGCCTGGACGAACTCAACCGCCTGCTGAGCAGCGAAACCGCGACGGCCGACATGGAAAATTACCGCAAGCTGTCGCGCGAGCATGCCGAGATCACGCCCGTGGTCGAGCAGTTCCAGGCCTATCGCCAGACCGAGAACGACATCACCGAAGCGCAGCACATGCTGGCCGATCCCGAGATGAAGGCGTTTGCGCAGGAGGAGATCGAGGCCGGCAAGGAACGCCTCGAAGTCATCGAGCTCGACCTACAGAAGCTGCTGCTGCCCAGGGACCCCAACGACGAGCGCAACATTTTCCTGGAAATCCGCGCCGGTACGGGTGGGGACGAATCCGCGCTGTTTGCCGGTGACCTGTTCCGCATGTACAGCCGTTATGCCGAACGTCAGCGCTGGCGCGTGGAAGTGGTGTCGGCCAATGAATCTGAGCTGGGCGGCTACAAGGAAATCATCGCGCGCATCGAAGGCCACGGCGCCTATTCCCGCCTCAAGTTCGAGTCTGGCGGCCATCGCGTGCAGCGCGTACCGGAAACCGAAACCCAGGGCCGTATCCACACCTCAGCGTGTACCGTGGCGGTGATGCCGGAAGCCGACGAGATCTCCGATGTCGAACTCAACCCGGCCGACCTGCGCATCGATACCTTCCGCGCCTCCGGCGCCGGCGGCCAGCATATCAACAAGACCGATTCTGCGGTACGCATCACCCACCTGCCCACCGGCATCGTCGCCGAATGCCAGGACGGGCGCTCACAACACGCCAACAAGGCTTCGGCCATGCGCGTGCTGGCAGCTCGCATCAAGGATATCCAGGTGCGCGAGCAACAGGCCAAGGAAGCCGCGACGCGCAAGAGCCTGGTCGGCAGCGGCGACCGCTCCGAGCGCATCCGTACCTACAACTTCCCGCAAGGGCGCGTCACCGATCACCGCATCAACCTGACGCTGTACAAGATCGATGCCATCATGCAGGGCGACCTGGATGAGCTGATCGGGGCACTGATGGCGGAGCATCAAGCCGAACAGCTTGCCACGCTCGGCGAAGAATAATCAAAATTCAAATTTCGTCGCGATACTTTGTTGCTCACAAATTCAAATCGCTTACATATCACCACATAGCGGCGCGATTTGAATTTGATCGCGCCGCGCCTCGCTTAGAACTTTAAATTTTGAGTGCTCCATCCAAGATTCACGGCCTTTTGCAAGAAGCGCAAGCGCAACTTTCTGCAGCGCTCACCTTACCCTCCAATGAAGCCCGCCTCGAAGCGCAAATCCTTCTGCAGCATTGCCTAGACGTGAATCGTGCCTGGCTCATAGCGCATGAAAACGATGCCATGGAAGCCAATAACCACGCGGAGTTTGAAGCAATGCTCAAACGCCGTCTGGCCGGCGAACCCATCGCCTACATTCTCGGCAAGCGGGAATTCTATGGACTGGAATTCAAGGTTACGCCGGATACGCTGATTCCCCGGCCCGATACCGAAACGCTGGTCGAAGCAGCACTGGAAAGGATTCCGAACGACCAGCTTTGCCGTGTACTCGATCTGGGCACCGGCACCGGTGCTATTGCCATTGCCATCGCGAAACATCGTCCGCACGCCCAAGTCACTGCCGTCGATCAATCCTCTGCCACGCTGGCTGTGGCTGAAGAAAATGCCCGTAACCTGTTAGCGCCCCACTCCAGTGAGAGGATTCGGCAGGAGGGCGAGGGTATTCAAGTTGCCAACCTGCGCTTGCTGCAAAGCGACTGGTTTAGCGCGCTGGCGAGCGAAACCTTCGATGTGATTGTCAGCAATCCGCCTTATGTCGCAGAACATGATCCGCACTTGCAGCAGGGCGATTTGCGTTTCGAACCGATGACAGCGCTATCCGCGGGGAAGGATGGCCTGGACGACATCCGACGGATCATCCAGCAAGCGCCAAAGCATCTGGCACCGGGAGGCTGGCTCATGCTGGAACATGGCTATGACCAGGCGGATCGCGTCTCCGCACTGTTAAGCGATTCCGGCTTTGTATCCGTGAATTCCGCGGCTGATCTTGGCGGCATTCTGCGCGTGACTTACGGTAAGATAAGCTAGCACGGCGACGGGCCGTTCAGCTGTTCACATCCAATTCCTCAAGCCGACTCAAGGGCTACAAGTGATTTCCATCAAAAGCTATTTACACAAGTATTGGCAAAAACTGAGCGAACTCTATGGGCGCAGCATTCTGCTGTTCATGGCTGTCGTCGTCATCATAGGCCTCACGATCTGCCTGGCCGTATTCGCCTTCTTCAATACCGCCGCGCCTACCCGCCTGACCATTGCCGGCGGCCCTCCGGGCAGCATCTACCAGCGCAATGCCGAGCAGTACAAGAAAATTCTCGCCAAGGAAGGGGTCACCCTGACGATCCTCACGACTGGCGGCTCTACCGACAACCTCAAAAAGCTTGCCGATCCGCATACCAAAGTAGATGTGGGATTCGTGCAGGGCGGTGAAACCGACGGCATCAATACCGATCACCTGATGTCCCTGGGCAGCGTGTCATATCAACCACTCATCATTTTTTATCGCGGGGAAAGCAAGAAACTGCTTTCAGATTTCGCCGGGGAACGGTTGGATATAGGCCCCGAGGGCAGCGGCACGCATACGCTGGCGCTGACCCTGCTCAAGGCGAACGGCATCGAGCCTGGCGGCAATACCAGATTCGTCCATAGCGGGCCGGATGCGGTCAAAAGCCTGCTTGATAATCAGGTCGATGCCTTATTCGTAATGGGCGACAGCGCACCGCTCGACCTCATCAAGAAACTGGTGATGACGCCGGGCATCAACATCTTCAATTTCACACAGGCCGACGGCTATACCAGGCGCGTCAAGTTCCTAAGCAAACTGGTCCTACCCGAAGGAGCGCTGGACCTGGGCAAGAATATTCCGGTCAATGATCTGTACCTGGTTGCACCTACCGTTGAACTGGTAGCGCGGGATAATCTGCATCCTGCGTTATCCGATGTACTGCTGGAGGCCGCGCGCGAAGTTCACGGCCAGGCAGGATTGTTCAGGAAGAGCGGAGAGTTTCCCACTCCGCTGGAGCATGAGTTCCGCATCAGCCCCGATGCCCAGCGCTACTATACTTCCGGCAAGAGCTTTCTCTATCGCAACTTCCCTTTCTGGCTTGCCAGCTTGCTGAACCGGCTGCTGGCCGTGCTGGTGCCGATTGCCCTGCTGCTGGTGCCGGCGCTCAAATTTGCACCCTCGGTCTACCGCTGGCGCATGCAGTCGCGTATCTACCCCTGGTACAAGGCCTTGCTCGAACTCGAGCGGGATGCGTTCTACGGGCCCATCAGCAATGAAAAGCGCGAACATTTGCTTAGCCAGCTGGACCATATCGAGCAATCGGTCAACAAAATGAAAGTGCCCGCCTCTTTCGGAGATGTCTTTTACGGCCTGCGCGGCCACATCAATTTCGTGCGTAACCGGCTAAGGGCTGGAGAAGGCTAGTCCTGCCCGGAAAAAAGCTCCTCTCTTTCAACCGATAAGTGCCGCGTCTAGCGTTTCAGTCGCGTATCGGCAGGATGCGCTGAATGTGATCCTTGACTAGCGTCTTCCTTGACCGGGGGTTGGGCGCGGTAGCCGCCCTGCAGCGCCAGCATCCAGCCTGGATATTCCTTCGGCAGCTCGCTCACTTCATCCAGCGCTTTCAGGTCTTCTTCGCTCAACACGACCTTGGTCGAAGCAATGTTGTCCTTGAGCTGGTCGAGACGCTTGGCGCCGATGATGACCGAAGACACATACGGCTTGGCCAGCAGCCAAGCAATGGCGACTTGCGCCACCGAAACATCCAGCCGCTCGGCGATCGGGCGCATGACATCGATGCAGCGGAAGGCACGCTCCTTGTCCACCACGGGGAAGTCGAAGCTGGCACGGCGAGCGCCCTCCGGCCCTTCACCATCACGCGAAAACTTGCCACTGAGTAACCCCCCAGCAAGCGGGCTCCACACCATGAGACCCAGCTTTTGGTCCTGCAGCATCGGCACGATTTCGCGTTCCAGGTCACGACCGGCAATCGTGTAGTAGGCCTGCACGCTCTCGAAGCGCGTCCAATTGCGCTTGTCCGAAATCCCCAGCGCTTTCATGATGTGCCAGGCCGACATGTTGCACAGGCCGATATAACGCACCTTGCCCGAACGCACCAGGTCGTTGAGCGTACTGAGCGCTTCTTCCAAAGGCGTGAGTGGATCGAGCCCGTGCAGCTGGTAGAGATCGATATGGTCGAGCTGCAGTCGCTCCAGGCTGGCATCCACCTCGTTCATGATGTGGTAGCGCGACTGCCCGCGGCCGTTGGGCAACTGATTCATGATGCCGGTAGATTTGGTGGCGATGACGAGCTCGTCCCGCGGCAGGCCGAGGTCCTTGATCGCCTGGCCCAGGATGGTCTCCGATTCTCCAAAGGAATAGACATTGGCGGTGTCGATGAAGTTGATGCCAGCGTCGAAGGCCTGCTTTACCAATTCCGTTGCCACATCCTGCCGTACGTTACCCATGACTTCCCAGTAGCCCTTGCCGCCGAAGGTCATGGTGCCCAGGCAAAGTTCGGAAACGTAGAGACCGGTCTGCCCCAACAGTCTGTAGTGCATCAATTTCTCCTCAAATCTGGTTCAGGTATTGGTTCTTCAGCTTTATGTAGTGATTGGCGGAATAGACAAAATGTTCCAGCTCATTGTCAGTGAGCTGCCGGATTTTTTTGGCCGGGCTGCCGAGATAGAGGTAGCCTGATTCCAGCACCTTGCCCTCTGGCACCAGGCTGCCCGCGCCCACCAGCACGCGCTTCTGCACGATTACCTTGTCCATGATGATGCTGCCCATGCCGATCAGGCATTCGTCCTCGATGGTGCAGCCATGCAAAATCACTTTATGCCCGATGGTGACGTTACTGCCGACGATGAGTGGGGCGCCAACCGGATCCCAGCTCGATTTATGGCTCACATGCAGCATGGACAGGTCCTGCACATTGGTGCCGGCACCGATACGGATGAAATTGACGTCGCCGCGTATGACGGTGCCGGGCCAGACCGAAGCATTGTCGCCCAGCTCCACATCACCGATAACGGAAGCGGATGGATGGATGTATACGCCATGGCCCACACGGGGCAAGGCGTTCTGGTAGGCGGAAAGATTGATTTGTGTCATTGATACGCTTGGGAAAATTAGCGTTACTAACGACCCATAGTATAATCGCCGCCATGTCAGATTCCACTTCCGTAGGTATTGTTTCCCCGCAGGTCGCGCATTTCTCCGAACCGCTCACCCTCAAGAGTGGCGTGGTGCTGCCCCAATTCGACCTTGTCTACGAAACCTACGGCAAGCTCAACAGTTCCAAGTCCAACGCCGTGCTGGTATGCCATGCGCTATCAGGCAATCATCATGTGGCCGGCCGCTACAAGGAAGACGATAAATATCCGGGCTGGTGGGACAACCTGATCGGGCC
>DASTRT010000101.1:0-7191 GCA_035761085.1 Methylophilaceae bacterium | reverse complement strand
ATTTCTTGAGAATTTCCGCGATGGATTGTGCGACCCACGGCTGGTTGTCCGGTTTTTCCGCATGCAGCCAGAACAGGTGCTTAGGCCTATGATCGCGCACTGCCGAAACCGATGCGTATACCTTGCCGTCCGGGCAGGCTGCTGTCCAGTTCTCCAGTTTTTTCTTGTGCTGGCAGATAAACAGGTCGGACAAGGTTCTTGTTCTTTCGGCTTGGCTCCTCGAGTCCATTGTACTCCGCGAGCGCTGCAACTCAAGCCCGGCGCGGCTACTCGGCTTCGTCCGGGAGGACGACGCGAGGTTTCCTGCGACGCTCGACGAAAAACTGCGAGAGCAGGCTGCCGCATTCCTCGGCGAGTACCCCGCCCGTCACCTGGGTATGATGATTGAGTCTGGGTTCCGCCATCAGATTGACCACGCTGCCGCAGGCGCCGGTCTTGGGATCGCTGGCGCCATACACCAGGCGGGCAATACGCGCATGCTGGATGGCACCGGTGCACATGGCGCAAGGCTCCAGCGTGACGTACAGGGTGCAGCCGACCAGACGATAATTACCCAGCGTTTTTGCCGCCTCCCGCATGGCCTGAATCTCGGCATGGGCAGTAGGATCATGCTTGCCAATAGGGGCATTGTGGCCGCTACCGATGACTTCGCCATCCTTGACTACAATTGCCCCTACCGGGACCTCGCCGGCATAACCCGCTTCCTTTGCCAGCAGCAAGGCGGCGGTCATGAAGTCTTCATCAGTCATGAGATTTTGAATGCCTTTATCAGTTGTTTGAAGGATTGCAGCGCCTCAGGCTGTAGATTACTGCGATACCGCAAGTTTATGTAGCTGTCAGTGATGTTCTTTATCGCTGCCGCCTTGCCGGGAAGACGATCGGCAGCGCGCTTGCCGAAATCCTGCGGGCCTTCGTGACTGTGCCGTTGGAGACCGGCGGGTGCCAGCTTGGCAAGGAATTCGCCGTACAGCCTTTGCTGCGGATCGACCTTGACCCGCTGGCCGCGCAGCAGGAAGAAGGCAGTGACGAGAACTACACTTCCCACCAGCGCCATCAGGGCTACTGCCAGGTCCTGCCAGGACAACTGGTTGCCGGTCAGGCGAGACAGCAATTGCATCTGGCGTTCCCGGTCGTAGCCCAGCACCCACTGATTCCAGCCGTTATTCAAGGCATCCCAATTAAGATAGAGTCTGCGCAGCAGCGAAAGATTCCGCCGTGCCAGCATGGGTACGGCTTCGGTTTCGGGCAGCGCCGAGATACCGGCCTCGATACGCTGCGGCGCCACGGCAGCGGTGGGGTCCACGCGTACCCAGCCGCGTCCCTGCAGCCATACCTCGGCCCAGGCATGGGCATCCGATTGCCGCACGATGAGGTAATTGCCGACTGGATTGACTTCGCCGCCCTGGTAACCGGTCACTACGCGCGCGGGCACGCCTGCCGCGCGCATGAGGAAGGCGAAGCTGCCGGCATAGTGTTCGCAGAAGCCGCGCCGGGTATTGAACAGGAAGTCGTCAACCGGGTTGTCCCGCAGTAGGGGAGGCGTGAGCGTATAGACGAAATTCTGCTGGCGGAACATGGACAGCGCGGCCTGGACGATCTGTGCGGGATTCTTGCCTTCATCCACCCACTGCTGCGCCAGTTCGCGGCTTTGCCGGTTGCCCGCCGGCGGCAGCCGCAGCGCCATGTGTCTTTCGGTGTCGCTGAGTTGCGGTGCCAGGGAATAGTTGAAAGTCGAGCTGCCCTCGTAGCGCATGCGGGTGCGTATTGGCCGTTTCGACAGCACCTGCATGTCCGCGCTTTGCACGGCTTCAGGAGGCAGTTCAGTCGGCATGTCCAGCATCAGCAGCCAGTTGCGGTTATGCGGCTCCAGCGTCACCGCATAGTGCACGGCTTCGCCCTCAGTCTTCAGGGTTTCGGGTGGCAGGACGGCCTTGTTCATGCGCCAGGTCCTGCCGTCGTAATCCCACAATACTGGCCCGCGCCAATAGAGCTGATCGTTGGCCGGGATCCTGCCCTGGAATTCGACGCGGAAGGCTACGGCACCCGACAGGCTCAGTTCGCTGATAGCGCCCGGTTCCATGGTGTCGGAAAGTCCGCTCATGCCGCTGTAGGCATCCTTGGGTACGCCCCATAGCGGCCCCGGAACGCGCGGAAACAGCAGGAAGAGTACCAGCATGACCGGGGTGGCCTGCACCAGCAGGTTTCCCGCAAGTTTCGCCTGGAAACGCCAGGGCAGATCGCCATTGGGGTGACTGATGCCTACCAGCGCGGCGGTGAGGGCAATGATCGGCAGCAGCATGAAGGCGCCGACTAGCATGGACTGGGTGAACAGGAACGCAGTGATGGTCAGGAAATAGCCGCCGAACACGAGCAGGATAGCGTCGCGCCGCGTGTGCGTCTCCATCAGCTTGAGCGCCAGCATGACGGCCAGCAGCGCGACGCTGGCATCGCGCCCGAATAGCCCACGGTAGGTAACCAGCACGCCCAGCGCAATCAGAACGGTAAGCGGCAGCAACAGCGGCAGTTTGGGCATCTGCCAGCCGCGCGTTTCAATCAGATGGCGCCAGACACCAGCTAGCACGATCAACGCCGTGATCCAGATCGCAAGATGCGAAACATGCAGAGCCATCACCAAAGCCATGGAGAACAACAGCCACTGCAGCTGGCGGAGGGAGAGTTTGCTGGTCATTTCAGCTCGGGAGCATAGCACTCGTATTGCGCCATTAAAAACAGTCAGGCTCGACGGTGTATTTCAATAACTAAAAGTTATGATGAAAATATAAACAATCAATTAGATTAATCAATAAATCCATTTAATAATCCGCTCCGTAATCTATTTATTTAGCCAGGAGCATAATATGAGCGACAAAAAGAAGTTAACCACGGCAGCCGGCGCGCCCGTGCCGGACAACCAGAACATCATGACCGCAGGTCCACGTGGACCTGCCTTGCTGCAGGACGTATGGCTCCTGGAAAAGCTCGCGCATTTTGACCGCGAAGTCATTCCCGAGCGCCGCATGCACGCCAAGGGTTCCGGCGCTTATGGCACGTTCACCGTGACCAACGACATCACGCAGTACACACGCGCCAAAATTTTCAGCCAGGTCGGCAAGAAGACCGAACTCTTTGCGCGCTTCACCACCGTGGCGGGCGAACGCGGTGCTGCAGATGCCGAGCGCGACATCCGAGGCTTCGCAGTCAAGTTCTACACGGAAGAAGGCAACTGGGATCTGGTCGGCAACAACACCCCGGTGTTCTTTTTGCGCGACCCGTTGAAATTCCCGGATTTGAACCATGCGGTCAAACGCGATCCGCGCACCAACATGCGCAGCGCGAAAAACAACTGGGATTTCTGGACGTCACTGCCGGAGGCCTTGCATCAGGTAACCATCGTCATGTCGGACCGCGGCATCCCGGCGACCTATCGTCACATGCACGGTTTCGGCAGCCACACGTTCAGCTTCATCAACGCGGCCAACGAACGCTACTGGGTGAAATTCCACTTCCGCACGCATCAGGGCATCAAGAACCTGACCGATGCCGAAGCCGAAGCCATCATCGGCAAGGACCGCGAATCGCACCAGCGAGACTTGTATGAAGCGATCGAGCGTGGCGACTACCCCAAGTGGTCCATGTACGTGCAGGTGATGCCGGAGAAGGACGCCAGCAAGGTGCCATACAACCCGTTCGACCTGACCAAGGTATGGCCGCACAAGGATTACCCGCTGATCGAAGTGGGGCTGATGGAACTTAACCGCAATCCGGAGAACTTCTTCGCCGAAGTCGAGCAATCCGCCTTCAACCCGGCGGCGGTAGTACCCGGTATCGGCTTCTCGCCGGACAGGATGCTGCAGGCGCGCCTGTTCTCCTATGGGGATGCGCAGCGTTACCGGTTGGGTGTGAACCATCACCAGATTCCGGTGAATGCACCCAAGTGCCCGTTCCACAGCTACCACCGGGACGGCGCAATGCGGGTAGACGGCAACCACGGCAGCCGCATCGGTTATGAGCCCAACAGCTACGGTGAATGGCAGCAGCAGCCGGATTATCGCGAGCCGCCATTGTCCGTCGAAGGCGCGGCGGACCACTGGAATCACCGCGAGGATACCGATTACTACTCGCAGGTGCGTGTGCTGTTCCGCCAGATGTCAGCGGACGAGCAGCAGCGGTTGTTCGAGAATACCGCACGCTCCATCGGTGGGGCACCGCGTGAAATCCAGGAGCGCCACATCGCCAACTGCATGAATGCCGATCCGGCCTATGGCAAAGGCGTGGCGAAAGCCTTGGGTATCGTCGTCTAAATCTGCAACAGGGCTAGCGCCTGCAGGCAGGCACGATAGTGTGCCTCGCCTGTGGCCGGGGAAAATTCCTCGCCCGGCAGGCGCAGGCCGTAACTCTGACGCTCCGCATGCGCATCTACAACCCACCTTGCGAGTTGCTGGATGCGCTGTTCGGCGTCATTTCCGGGCGTCATTGCCCAGTCGAACCACAATGAGCTCTTGGCTTCGCCCTGGAACTGCTTGGTGAATAACCCCTGTTCCCGCGAAGAGGCTTTCCAGTCCACCCGCCGTGGCGAATCCCCCAATTGATAACTGCGATGCCCGGCAAAATCGTCGTCCCCGCTGCGGGCATCGAAAGTGCCAGCCGCGCCCTGATCGGCTGAGGCCGGCACCGGTGCGCTTTGGGTGAGCGGATGGGGATAGACCAGACAGCGGCTGTCCAGCTCGACGTAAGACCAGACATGGAATAGCGCCAGGGGAAATTCGGTGTAGAAGGTGACGCGGCCAGCGGCCAGCCAGCCGCGTGACCGGCTGCGTTTTGGCAGGCGCATGCGCGTTGCGCTGCCGCCGGCGATATCGGCATATACGGGCTCGCCATGTTCGAAATGCGCGACTACGGCATAGCGCGGCCGATTCATGGTTTCGGTGATATTGAGCTCGAACACGGCATCCTCGCCGGCGAACACCGGTTCCGCCCGGCGAATTTCGATACTGAGGTAAGCGAGATTACGCCAGGCGTGCAGCATGACGATGACACCGACGCCGCCCAGCAGGAAGGTCATGACGAAACCCAGGCTCAGCGTGTAGTTGATCGAGCCGACCAGCATGCAGATCAGCATCAGCAGGTAGAGCACGCCAAATTTGGTCGGCAGGATGTAGATATGGCGCCGGGTCAGTACCGCAGGCGCTTGGTTGGCGCGGGCCGTACGCAGCCACTGTTTCCAACTGCTAAGGTTCAGGGGCATAGCCATGCCTTACACCAGTGCGCCACGCAGCCATGCACGCCAGAAGCGTTCAACACTCACGGAATGGCGACGGCATTAAGCAGATGCTGGGTGGCATCCTGGATATGCTCGATGCCGCTGGCGATCTGCAGCCGGTGCCCGGCAACGCTGGGCAGAACGGCCTGGATATCCTCCGGCAGCACGAAGTCGCGGCCGGCCATCAGGGCCCAGGCTTGCGCACAGTGCTTGAGTGCGAGCCCGGCGCGTGGCGACAGCCCGGCCAGATAGCGGGCCGAGGTGCGCGTGTAGCTCAGCAGGGCCTGCAGGTAGTCGAGCAGGGCGTCGGAAATATGGATGCTCTGTACCGCATTCTGCAGCCGCAGCAAGCCAGCGGCATCGATGCAAGGCTGCAACCGGTCGGCCATCACGCGGCCGCCATTGTTCTGCAGTAGGTTGCGTTCCGAGGCGGCATCGGGATATCCAAGCTCGATGCGCATGAGAAAGCGGTCGAGCTGCGATTCGGGCAGGGGAAAGGTGCCCACATGATGTGCGGGATTCTGCGTCGCAATCACGAAAAATGGCTGCGGCATCCTGCGTGTTTCACCTTCCAGCGTCACCTGGCCTTCCTCCATGACTTCCAGCAAGGCGCTTTGCGTCTTGGGCGTGGCGCGGTTGATCTCGTCGGCCAGCAGCACATTGGTGAAGATGGGGCCCGGATGGAACTTGAAGCTGGCGCTGTTGCGGTCATATACCGAAACGCCCAGGATATCCGCAGGCAGCAGATCGCTGGTGAACTGCACGCGGCGGAATTCCAGCCCCAGCACCTGTGCCAGCGTATGCGCCAGCGTAGTCTTGCCCATGCCCGGCAGGTCCTCGATCAGCAGGTGGCCACGGGCCAGCAGGCAGGCGAGTGCCAGGCGAAGCTGACGCTCCTTGCCGAGGATAACGCCGCCGGCGGCCTGGAGGATGTGTTGGGTCAGCGCGTGCGGAGTGTTTTGCATGCTCATTCTGAAAACCTTGTTGTTAGTGTTGTGAAGATTTGACCGCAACGGTCCGGTTGATCAACGTGCGTACCTTGGCAGCCACTTCCGAGGCAGTAAGGCCTACCGGGCCGACGCCGTGACTTACCAGCTCATCGGCTGCAGCACCGTGCAGCCAGACGGCCAGTCGTGCCGCATCGCCGGCTTCCAGGCCCTGGGCAATGAATGCGCCCAACATCCCGGCCAGCACATCGCCCGTGCCCGCACTCGATAGCCCGGGATTGCCACTGGTGTTGATGTACCAGTTTCCAGCCGGCTCGGCAATCACGCTGCCGGCCCCTTTGAGGATGGTAATGGCGTTGAAGTCACGCGCCAGCTTGAGTGCGCTGGTGATGCGGTCATGCTGGATCTCCGCGCCAGAACAGCCTGCCAGGGCAGAGGCTTCGCCCGGATGCGGCGTCATGACGGTAGGTGATGTACGCCGTTGCAGCAACGCCTTGAGCTCGGCATTTTGCGCCACCAGCTGCAAGGCGTCAGCATCCAGCACCAGCGGTAGCGGTTTAGCCAGCCAGGCTTTCAGCACCTTTACAGCCTGTGGGGAACGCCCGAGTCCCGGCCCGATGACGGCACAGCTCGCTTCCACTTTGTCATGCAGGTCTGCCGCGTGCCGCAGCATGAGCTCGGGCTGCAGCGGGTCTACCAGCGGCGCGTTTTCAGATAGCAATCCCACATAAATACGGCCGCCGCCGCACAGCAGGGCGGCACGCGCGGCCAGCAATGCGGCACCCGTCATGCCTTCGCTGCCGCCGACGATGGTGACATTGCCATATAGCCCCTTGTGGGAATTGTGACGGCGTGGCGGCAGGGGTGGGATGAACATCTCATCCTGCAGCAACCAGCCCTGTGAGGCGGCAATGGACTGGACATCCAACCCCAGGTCACTCACCAGCACTGTCCCCGCATGATCCGGGCCTTCCAGTGTGTATA
>DASTRT010000100.1:0-15187 GCA_035761085.1 Methylophilaceae bacterium | reverse complement strand
GTTGGAAGCGCAATGGGGCACGGGGATATCCAAAAACCCCTACCTGACCTTCCATGTGAAGGGTGCAAAGGTCGGCGACAAGATACGCATCACCTGGTACGACAATCTCGGCATGTCGTCCACCCACGAGGGCGAGGTCGTTCAGGGCTGAGTGGTGCTGGCAAGTATCTGTCTGAGCAAGGGCAGCGTGACTTGCCGCTTGCTGGCGAGCGACCACTCGTCCAGTGCATCAATGGTCGCAATCAACGTCGGCATATCGCGCCTCAGATAGCGCAGGCAATAATCCAGCACTTCATCGGGCAGCTTCATGCCGCGAGATTTCGCATGGTTCCTCAGTGCCCGCGCCTTTTCATCGTCGGTCAGAGATTGCAGTTGATAGGCCAAGCCCCACGCCAGGCGTGTCGCTAAATCATCGCGCAAGCCCATCTGCGACGGGGCGGCAACGCCGGCTGTAATCAGCGTACCGCCGCTCTCCTTGAGCTGGTTGTAGGTGTCGAACAGCCGAATCTGCTCGCCGCTAGAGAGCTGGTGCACGTCATCCACACAGACCACTTCTCGAGTACTCACTTTTGCAGCAGCGCGGCAGGCAGCAAGTAGATGGCTTTTGCCGCTGCCTGCTTCGCCCCATAGATAGATGAAGCGAGTTTCAGGATTCCCTTCGAGAGCCATTCTCAGGCTATGCACGGCTTCGGCGTTGCGGCCGACTACGTAATTAT
The DNA here is from genome assembly GCA_035761085.1 of Methylophilaceae bacterium. GTDB lineage: Bacteria > Pseudomonadota > Gammaproteobacteria > Burkholderiales > Methylophilaceae > DASTRT01. The sequence goes on along the minus strand of DASTRT010000100.1, from coordinate 14,471 downwards.
CGAATGTCAGCTGCGCCGGCGGTTGGATGTCCAGCAGGAGTTGTTTCAAGGAAGTGGCCTATTTCAGATAGGTGTCGCTGGCGAGATAGCCTTGCCTTGCGTGGCGCAGGCCGACGGCAATCGCGGCGCTGACTGGCAGGGCCAGCAGCACGCCGGTAAAGCCGAACAGCTGGCCGCCTGCCAACAAGGCAAAGATGACGGCGACCGGATGCAGGCCGATGCGGTCGCCGACCAGCCAGGGCGTCAGCAGCATGCTTTCCACGAGCTGCCCCAGGCCGAACACGACGAATATCGGTATCAGCTGGCTCCATTCCGGGAACTGCAGGGCGGCCGACAGCAGCGCAAGGAAAATGGCGATGGCGGCGCCGACGTAGGGGATGAAGCCCAGCATGCCGGCAATCAGGCCAATGGGCAGTGCCAGCTCCAGGCCGGCGAGCCATAGGCCGGTGGCGTAGAAGATGCTCATGAGCAGCATGACGGACAGCTGGCCACGCAGGAATTCCGCCAGTACGAGGTCGATTTCATGCGCGATCTGGGCCACCTTGCCGTACCAGCGCCGCGGCAGCAGTTCCGAGATTTGCGCAATCAAATGGTGCCAGTCGCGCAGCAGGAAGAACAGCACTACCGGCACCAGCAGCAAGTTGATGATCCAGCCGATGAAGGCCAGACCACGATTACCGACGGTCAGCAGCAACGGGCCCAGGTAATTGGTGGCTGTGCGCCAGTGCTCCATGGCGAGTGTCTTGAGCTGCTCGATGTCCAGCGCAAGCGTGATGCCGAAATTCTGCGAAAGCCAGGGGTCGAGCCGGATTCTCAGGTTGTCGAGATAGGCCGGTGTGCGCTCGGCAACCAGCAGAATTTCCTTGTGCAGCAGGGGTACGATGACCAGTACCAGCACCACGAGCACGCAAGTGAGCAGGAGCATGACCAGCACGGTGCCGATGGTGCGCATCAGGCCGGCATTGAAGCGATGAGCAGCGAGCCGTGAAATCGTGTCTACCAGCGGACTGCAGATGTAGGCCAGCACGGCGGCGAACAGGAATGGCGCCAGAATCGAACGCAAAAGGTAGATGAGTACGAGACATCCGGCGAACAGCAATATCCAGCGGAAGTCGGGCAAGACGTTTTCTTGTTTGGAGGCCATTTAAGTTAAAATTCGCGTATTAGTCCGTAATTTATCTTGTAGAAAGCGAGAACTCAACTTGAACTCCAGCAATCCTCCCGGCGATACGGCCAAAACCTCCATGAGCTACCGCGATGCCGGCGTGGATATCGAGGCTGGGGACGCGCTGGTGGAGCGTATCAAACCGTTTGCCAAGCGCACCATGCGCCCGGAGGTACTGGGCGGCATCGGCGGATTTGGCTCGCTGTTCGAGATTCCCAAGCGCTTCAAGAATCCGGTGCTGGTATCCGGCACCGATGGCGTCGGCACCAAGCTCAAGCTGGCGTTTCAGCTCGACAAGCATGATACGGTGGGTATCGACCTCGTTGCCATGAGCGTCAACGATATCCTGGTACAGGGCGCCGAGCCGCTGTTCTTCCTCGATTATTTCGCCTGCGGCAAGCTCGATGTCGGCACCGCCGCCGATGTCATCAAGGGCATCGCCCAGGGCTGTGAGCAGGCCGGGTGCGCGCTGGTGGGCGGTGAAACGGCGGAGATGCCGGGCATGTATCCGGCCGGGGAATACGATCTGGCCGGCTTCGCCGTCGGCGTGGTGGAGAAGGATGCCATCATCGACGGTTCCACCATTGCTGAAGGGGATGTGGTGCTTGGCCTCGCTTCCAGTGGTGCCCATTCGAATGGATACTCGCTGGTACGTAAACTCATCGAGCGCTCCGGCGTTGATATGGCATCGGACTTTCACGGCAAGACGCTCCGTGAGGTGGTAATGGCGCCTACGCGAATCTACGCGAAACCCTTGCTTAAGCTGCTGCAGGCGATACCGGTCAAGGGCATGGCGCACATCACCGGCGGCGGTCTTACCGAAAACATTCCTCGCGTGTTGCCGCAAGGGCTGACCGCACAGCTCGACAAGGCCAGCTGGCAAATACCGCCGCTTTTCCAGTGGCTGCAGCAGCAGGGCAATATTGCCGATGACGAAATGTACCGCACTTTCAATTGCGGCATCGGCATGGCGGTAATCGTCGCGGCGGAGAATGCCGACGCAGCAAGCAAGCTGCTGCAGGCCGAAGGCGAGCAGGTCTATCGCATCGGCCGTATCCGCCGGCAGCAAAGCGGTGAAGCGCCTACCATAGTCGCCTGACCGGAACTTGCAGGCAAGGCGGTTGCCAGTCTCAGATTAAGAAATTGGAGTGAAGATGCCAAATCTGTCTTACCGGTTTTTCCTACTGTGCAACCTGCTGATGCTGCCCGTGCTGGCCTGCGCCGCACCCAAGCAGATCAAGGCGGAGTATGAAGCGACCCGCAATGGACTGCCATTTGCCACCGTCACCGAGACCTATACCCAGAACAACGGTCATTACCGTGTGGAAAGCGTTACCCAGGGGTTGGGGGTCTATGCCCTCTTCGGCAAGCGCGTGCAGATCAGCGAGGGCGATGTCACCGCAGATGGCCTGAAGCCGCAGCATTTCGAACTGCGCCGCGAGGATAACCCGAAAAAATCGCTGTTCACCGATTTCGACTGGGCCGCCAACCAACTGCACATGAAAATCAAGAACAAGCAGACGTCCGTACCGCTGCAAAAAGGGGCGCAGGACCTTGTGAGCTTTGTCTACCAGTTCATGTTCCGGCAACCTACCGGCAGCGAATTCAAGCTGCCGGTGACCACGGGAAAGACGTTGCAGACTTATCACTACAAGGTGACCGAGCGCAAGGTGCCGCTGCAGGTTCCGGCGGGTAAATTTACCACCATGCATCTCGTCAATGCCGAGGCGACCGAGCTCGAGGACGAGAAGGAGCTTTGGCTAGGTGCAGAGAGTTATTACCTGCCCGTGCGACTGGTCATGCATGACGATGATGGCGGCAAGATCGAGCAGCAATTAACCAGCCTGCATGCCGAGTGACGGTGATCCCATAGATCAAAGGCTGCGCCAACCCGCCATATGGCGCCTATTGGCGGCACTGGTGTTTTCCATCCTCGTGCACTGGCTGGTGCTGGGCGGCTTAGACTTGCGCCTGCCTCCGCTGGACAAGCCCGACCAGACGCTGATCCAGGTGCAGCTTGCGCCGCCAGCGGCTGAACCTGCCAGGCCGGCGCTGCCCCCGCCAAGGAAAGTGGCCAAGCACGTATCAAAACCGAAACCGCCGGCGCCAAAGCCATCGCCACCTGAATTATCCAAGCCAGAACCCAAAGTCGTGGAGCCTGAAGCTGTGGTACCTGCACCACCGCCAGAACCGGCTACGCCGGTAGCGCCTGCTGTGGCGTCAGAACCGGAGATGGCATCACCGGAAGAGGGCCATGGCGCGCCTGAGGTAACGGCTGATACAACCGAACCGCCGGAAGCTGAAGCACCGGAGCCAGTGGGGCTGGTAACCGGCGTCTCGGCTTATATCGAAGCTGATTTCAACCTTAGGCAGAAATCGGGAGTGGTCGGAAGTTCGCATGTCAGTTTCAAGCAGTATCCGGATGGCACTTATACTCTGGTCAGTACCACGGAGGCCAACGGTCTGTTGTCGTTGTTCCTGCGCGGCCAGCTGATCCAGAAGAGCGAAGGGGTGGTGACCGCAAAAGGGCTGCAGCCCGCCCGCTTTTCCTACGTCATGACCAGCAATGATGACAAGACGCGCCGCGCCAGCTTCGACTGGCAATCCGGCAAGCTTGCGCTGGAAACGCACAAGGGGGTGAGCCAGGTTGCGCTGGTTCCGGGTGCGCAAGACCTGCTGAGTTTCATGTACCAGTTCGTTTTCGTGCCGCCGCTGGAAAGCATGGAAATTCCCATTACCAACGGCAAGAAGCTCGATACCTATTCCTACAGCTTTGAAGGCGAGGAGGAATTGCGTACCGATATGGGTAATATACGTACCCTGCACTTGGTGCACGACGGCAGCAATGAGGAAAAGACCGAGTTGTGGCTAGCTCTTGGTTATCAATATATGCCGGTTAAAATACGCAAGACCGAGGACAACGGTAGTGTGATCGAGGAAGTCATCACCAAGTTGTCCACCGATATTCTCAAATAGCTTGAGCCTGAAGGCTCCCAACCAAATGAATCCAATCCATCCAGAACTGCTGCGATTGGCGAGCATGGCGCTCGCTGATGTGCTTAACAATCCCGGCCCAGCCGATGCCAAGCTCGGCTGTTTCTTCAAGGGCAACCGCAAGTTGGGCGTGAAGGATCGTGCGTTCATTGCCGAAGCCGTTTATGGCGTACTGCGACGCAAATCCCTGCTGGCTTTCCTTGCCGAGGGGGAAGATCCGCGCAAACTGCTGCTGGCGTGGCTGTTGCGTGTGCAAGGCACGAGCTTGCGCGAGTTGGAGGACAGCCTCAACAGACAGCAGAAGGAATGGGCGCAGGCGATCAAGGCCAAGTCCACCGTCGAACTCGATCCTGCGATACAGGCCGAGCTGCCGCCGTGGCTGTGGCAACGGCTGGCCGAACAATACGGCGAAGCGGAAGCGCTGGCGATTGCGCGCAGCATGCAGCTGCCGGCTGCACTGGATCTGCGCGTGAACCTGGTCAAGGCGACGCGCGACGAAGTGATGCAGCGTTTAACAACCGAGCGTGCAGAGGTGGAGCCTACGCCCTTGTCGCCCGTGGGTATCCGCATGCCGCAGAAGATGAACATCAGCCGCCATCCGCTGTTTACCGAAGGCAAGATCGAGGTACAGGACGAAGGCAGCCAGCTGCTGGCCCAGCTGGTCGCGCCGCGCCGTGGCGAAATGGTGGCGGACCTGTGTGCCGGCGCCGGCGGCAAGAGCCTGGCCATGGGCGCGTTGATGCGCAATACCGGGCGACTCTATGCCTTCGACGTGTCGGAGAAGCGCCTGCACAACCTGGGCGCGCGGCTCAAGCGTTCCGGGCTCTCCAACCTGCATAGCCAGCTCATCAGCGGTGAAAACGATGCCAAGCTCAAGCGGCTCAACGGCAAGTTCGACCGCGTGCTGGTGGATGCGCCCTGCAGCGGACTGGGCACCTTGCGCCGCAATCCTGACCTAAAGTGGCGCCAGACCCCTGAGGACGTCAACGAGCTGACCGCAAAGCAGACTTCCATCCTGGAACGCGCGGCCAAACTGGTGAAGTCTGGGGGTCGGCTCGTGTATGCAACCTGCAGCCTGCTACGCGAGGAGAATGAGCAGATCGCCGAGCAATTCCTGCAGGCGCACCCTGAATTCAAGCTGGCGAATGCCGAAGAGGCGCTTGCGCAACAGCAGATCGCGGTGAATACTGGGGAATATCTCCGGCTCTTCCCGCACAAGCACAACACAGATGCTTTTTTTGCGGCGGTGTTTGAGCGGATTCAATAGGAGCAGGCATGCGCTGGCTATCGTTGAACGGGCAGATCTTCACCGGTGCGGTACTCGGGCTGCTGATCGGCTGGGGTATGACCGATGCGCCGGACACTGCGCTCAGAGCCGGAATCCTGTACACCAGCGATATCGTGGGCGGCGTATTCATCGACCTGCTGAAAATGATCCTCATCCCGCTGGTTTTCACCTCCATCGCCGTCGGTGTTGCCAACCTGCAGGCACACAAGCAAATCCACCGGGTGTGGCTCACCACGCTGGGGTTTTTTGTGTTTTCCATGGGCCTCGCCATCCTGCTGGCGCTGGTCGCCAGTAATATCTTCAAACCCGGAGCGGGCCTCGATATCGCCATGTTCAAGGATGCCATGCAAGGCTTCCAGGCCAGGCAACTCAGCCTGCCCGAGTTTTTTGCCCATTTCCTGCACGGGCTGTTCATGAACCCGGTAGCAGCACTGGCTGAGGGCAACGTGCTGGCCGTGCTGGTATTTGCGCTGGTGGTGGGTATCGCCTTGGTGATCGGCGGCGATCGTTATCGCAATATCCTGCTGCTGTTACAGGAGCTGCTGGAGATGGTGCTGCGCATTGTGGGCTGGATCATGCGGCTAGCGCCGCTGGGTATTGCCGCGTTGCTGATCAAACTGATCGCGACACAGGATCTGGGCATTCTGGAAAGCCTGGGAAAGTTTGTCGCAGTGGTAACGGGAACGACGCTGTTGCATGGCGCCATTGTATTGCCACTCATTCTGTACCTGGTGACCGGCATGAGCCCGCTGAGATTCTGGCGTGGGGCACGCGAAGCCTTGATTACCGCATTCGCTACCAGTTCAAGCTCTGCCACCTTGCCGGTGACCTTGCGCTGTGCCGAGCAGCACCTGCATGTGAAGCGTGAAGTGGCCGGCTTCGTCCTGCCGCTGGGTGCCACAATCAACATGGACGGCACGGCACTCTATGAAGCCGCCGCGGCGCTCTTCATTGCGCATCTGTCCGGCATCGAGCTCAACCTGATGCAGCAAATGATCGTGTTCTTCACCGCCATGATCGCTTCCATGGGCGCGCCAGGTATTCCCAGTGCGGGCATGGTCACCATGGTCATGGTGCTGCAGTCGGTGGGGTTGCCGGCCGAGGCCATTGCCATTCTGCTGCCCATGGACCGTTTGCTCGACACCTTGCGCACGGCGGTCAATGTGGAAGGCGATATGGTCGGCAGCCTGGTCGTGCAGAAGTTGATCAGCCGGCCCTAGCCGCCCTCGTAGTTTTCCACTTTTCCAGCCGTTGTACTCCGTGCAGTGTCAGCGAGTAGACTGCAGGCACCACCACCAGCGTCAGCAGCGTGGAGGAAATCATGCCGCCGATGACCGCGATGGAGAGCGGGCCATTGGTTTCGGCGCCCGCGCCCAATCCTAGGGCCGCCGGCAACAGCGCCAGGATGACCGTGATCGAGGTCATGAGTACCGGACGCAGCCGGATGGGGCAGGCCTTCTTCAGTGCCTCGTCGATGCCCATCCCTTTCGAATGCAGCTGATTGGTGAGGTCCACCAGCAGGATAGAGTTCTTGGCCACCAGGCCGATCAGCAGCACCAATCCAATCATGGAAAAGATATTGAGCGTATTGCCCGTGGCCCACAGGGCAATAATACCGCCGATGATGGCAAGCGGCTGCGCCAGCATGATGATGAATGGCTGCAGGAAGGAATTGAACTGGCTGGCCAGCACCATATAGAGCAGCAGCAGCGCCAGCGCAAACATGAACACCATGTTCTTGACTGTTTTTTCCAGCTCCTCCGCTTGCCCACTGAGTCTGATGGTGTAACCGGGAGGCATGATTTTCGCGGCCTCGGCTTTGGCCATGTCGACCGCCTCACCCAAGGGCATGGTAGGGTTGGCATACAGCTGCGCGGAATACTGCAGGTCGAAACGGCCGATCACCGCCGGCCCCAGCTCCTGCTTGAAGCTGGCCACACTGTCGAGGCGAACGAGGTCGCCCGCGCTGCTGCGCAGGTAGATTTTCGCAAGATCGGCAGGCTGGGTGAAACTGCCTTCCTTGGCCTTGATGCGGATATCGTAGCGCTCGCCGTCACCGGGTTCGTCGTTGAACTTGGCCACATCCATACCGCCGGTATACATGCTGACGGCCGTGGCGATATCGCTGGCCGAGATGCCCAGGCTGGCGGCACGTGTGCGGTCGATCTGCACCGTGAGTTGCGGCAGGTCGAGTTCCACATCCAGGTCTACCTTGCCCATGCCTGGAATTTCCGCCATACGCTGCTGCAGCTGGTTGGCCAGGCTGCCCACACGGTTCAGGTCAGGGCCGGTCAGGTTGAGCTGCAGCTTTTCCGAGCGCTGCCCACCGGCAATCGAAATGGCCGTGGGGAAGGCGCGAACGCCGGGGATCTGATCCAGCTGCTGGCGCAGCTCGGCGATCAGTGCCTGCTGGCTGACTTGTCGTTCGCTTCTGTCCTTGAGCCGCACATTGACTGCGCCCTTATTGACCTGGCCCTGCGAGCCCAGCCCGATGTAGGAGAAATAGCTGGCCACCTCAGGATGTTTGCCTACTTCCTTTTCAATCAGCTGCAGGCGGCTGTTGGTATATTCGATGCTGGAGCCCAGCGGCGTCTTGAAGGAGATCGAGAAGCGGCCTTCGTCTTCCTCGGGCACGAATTCCTTGCCGACATGGCTGAAGAAAAATCCGCTGGAGATGACTACCAGCAGTGTGGCGGCGACTACCAGCCAACGGTGTGCCAGTACCCAGGCAAGCCATCTGCCGTAGAGGGCATCCATGCCATTGAAGAAATTCTCAAGCTTGCGGTATACGCTCCACTGACGGTTTTCTACCCGCAGGTAACGCGAGCACAGCATGGGCGTCAGCGTCAGTGAAACCATGAGCGAAACCAGTACACCAAAAGTCACCACCACGGCAAATGATTTGAAGAACTTGCCGACGATGCCCTCCATGAAAATGACCGGGGCGAAGATGCACACCAGCGACAGCGTCGCGGCGATAACGGCGAATACGACTTCGCGGCTGCCCTCAATCGCGGCCTGCGCCGCGGCGTCCTTGCCCGGCTGGTGACGGACTTCCGCCATGTGGCGATAGATGTTCTCCAGCACCACGATGGCATCGTCCACCACCACGCCGATCAGCAGCAGCAGCGCCAGCAGCGTCATGGTGTTGAAGGTGAAACCGGAGAAATACATCACCGCAACTGCGCCCATGAGCGAGACCGGGATGGCGGTGGCGATAATCAACGTGGAGCGGATGGAGCGCAGGAACAGCCAGACCACAAGCGCGGCGAGCAGCGTGCCCTCGATCAGGTGCTCCTGCAGCGCGCGCACGATCTCGCGGATATACAGAGCGTCATTGGTGGAAACATCGACAGACAGGCCGGGCGGCAGGCTGGGACGGATTTCCTCATCAAGCCGGCGCTCCACCTCGTCGATAATGGCGACGGTGTTGGCATTGGCCACCTTCGCGATACCGATGCCCACCGACGGTTCACCGTTGTAGTGAGCCAGTTCGCGATAGTCCTCTAAACCATCCTCCAGTTCAGCCACATCTTTGAGCCGGATAGGGGCGCCATCGCGGTAGGCCACGATCATGTTGCCGATGTCGCGCACATGATGGAATTCCAGGTCGAGCTTGACCAGGTTTTCGGCTTTTTCGCCGACCAGGAAGCCGCCCGGGAGCTGGATATGCTCCCGCTTGAAAGCGCCGATCAGGTCGTTGGCGACCACCTTGTAGGCCGCCATGCGCTCGGGCAGGAGGTTGACGCGGATGGTCCTGCTGCGGCGGCCGCCCAGTCGTACTTCACCGACGCCATTGATGGTTTCGAGTTTTTTCTTGAGTACGTTGAAGGCGTAGATATTGAGCTGCTGCAAGGTCCGGTCGCCCTTGAGGGCAAGCCACATGATGGGCCGCGAGTTGGTTTCCACCTTCTGCACGATGGGCGCATCGGCTTCTTCCGGCAACCGGCGGATTACCTGGCTGACCTTGGATTGCACCTCGCTGAAGGCGACGTCGATATCCTTTTCCAGAGAAAAGGTAATGGTGGTGACCGAGACGCCTGGCGAGGAGCTCGACTGGATGTGCTCGATGCCGGGCGTGGTATTGACTGCGGATTCGATGATGCTGGTAATGCTGGCGTCAATGACATCCGGATTGGCGCCCGTCAGCGTGGTGGTGATCGAAATGACGGGGAATTCGATGTAAGGCAACCGGTCCACGCCAATGCGCTGGTAGCTGATGATGCCGAACAGCACCAGCAGCCCGGACACCATCCAGGCAAGAACGTGGCGCTTGATGGAAAGCTCGGGCAGCGTCATGCGGCCTAGGCGCCTTCAGGTGGATTGCTGTTTTGCTGGACGGACACCTTGGCCTGGTCGGTCAGGAAGGCAGCGCCATCGACCGCCACCTGCTCGCCGGCAGCCAGGCCGTCGAGGATTTCCACCTGGCCGGATTGCCTGAGCCCGGTCTTGACCTTGCGCTGGTGCGCCACGTTGTTCTGGATGACATAGACGACTTCCCCGGCTGGCCTCAGCACGACGCTCTGCTCCGGCACCACGATGGCGCCGGGTCGCTCGCCCAGGATAACGGTACCCTCGACGCTGGCGCCCGACTGCCAGCCCGGCTGATCAACGACGTCGGCGATGACATCCACTGCGCGGTTGGTCTCGCCGATCAGCGGTTTGAGCTCGCGGATAGTGGCAGTGACCGTGTCAGGCGAGGTCGGGGTAGTGAGCCTCACCTTGAGTCCCGGTTGCAGTTTGGCGGCAATGCTCTCGGGGAACGGCAGATGCGCACGCAGGCGCTGGTTGCTGATAATCTGGATCAAGGGGTCGCCGATCTTGACGAAATCGCCGGGTGAAACGATCTGCTTTTCCACGGTGCCATCGAGCGGGGCGACTACCTGCGCCTTGGAGCCCGTGTGCTGCACACTCTCCAGCTTGGATTGGGCACCGGCCAGTTGTTCCTCCAGGGCGGTTTGCTGGGTGACTGCATCTTCCAGGGCGTTCTGTGAAATGAAGTTCTTTTCCACCAGCTTGCGGTTACGCTCGACCACGCGTTTCTGATTGGCGAGCAGGGCACGGATGCGTGCTACCTCGGCGCTGGCCTCGCTCTGCTGCAGGCTGTAGTCGGTCGGGTCGAGCAGCACGACAGCTTCTCCCTTCTTGACCTTCTGACCGGGATGGACGAGCACTTTCACTACGCGCGCTGCGACCTCGGCCGATACCGTAGGGTCAATCAGCCCCTCGATGGTGCCCACGGCTTCCTCACGTATTTCCAGATTGGTGGTTTGGGCGGGTGCGACGCTGATAATGGTAGGGGCGGGAGCTTTTTTTGCCGTTTCTTGCTGTTTGTTGCAGCCGGCCAGTACGGTGAAGCTCAGGCCGAGCATCAACAGCGAGAAAATTTTTGTGGAAAGGAAGTTGGTCATTCTGTCGTCTTCGATTGCCCAAACCCGGCAGTATAGCCATTGCACAGGTGTTTCCAATGGATTCGGGCTTTAATCCTTTTTAATTTTTTTCCAGTCGAAACAAGGGCCGGGATCAGTCTTGCGGCCGGGTGCGATATCCGAGTGGCCGACGATATCGGTAATCGGATAGGTCTGCCGCAGGGCATCAAGAACGTGGTTCAGTACCGTGTACTGCACCTCCTCGAAGGCTTCCGTATCGCAACCCTCCAGCTCAACTCCGACAGAAAAATCGTTGCAGCGTTCCCGTCCCTGCCAGGAAGATATCCCCGCATGCCAGGCCCGTTGCAGACAAGGCACGAACTGGATCAGTTCGCCGTCACGGCGAATGAAGAAGTGCGCCGATACGCGGTTCTGCCAGATCGCAGCGAAATAGGGATGGGTGTCGGGGTCCAGCTGGTTGGTGAACAGCCGCTCCACGTCGCCGCTGCCATACTCATCGGGCGGCAGGCTGATGTTATGGATGACGACCATGGTGATTTGCGTGTCGGGGGGACGCTCGTCCTGATTGGGTGATGCCACGTAGCGCGCTTCTGCCAGCAGGCCGCGCGTGTCAATTTGCCAGGCGCTCATGCCGGATATCCGTTAAAATTCGCCCTTTTGGAACGGGAACCGGCCATGGTTTTTTTGCAGCTTTTTCTCATGTTATTGGTCATTCTAGTCGCTGCAGAGGTCTTCACCAATGCTCTTGAACATCTGGGCGAGAAACTGAAAATCTCGGAAGGCGTTACCGGCTCCCTGTTCGCCGCAGTCGGCACGGCGCTGCCGGAAACCTCGGTGCCCTTGCTGGCACTGCTGGCCGGAACGCCGAACGCGCAAACCAATCAGGAAATCGGCGTCGGCGCCATTCTTGGGGCGCCACTAATGCTGGGCACGCTGTCCATTTCACTCATGGCATTCGCTGTTGTCGCCAAGCGCGGCTGGAAAGGCGTGTTCCACCCCGAAAAGACCGGATTGAAGCGTGACCTCGATTTTTTCATCGTGGCTTTTGCCTTCGCCACACTGGCGCTCTACGTTCCGCACACACAAGCTGTCGTGCGGGCTGGCATCGGCTTCTGCATGGTGCTGATCTATTTCGTCTACATCCTGCTGACCATCCGCGCCTCGAAAAACCTCGTCATGGACGGCCACGCTACTGAGGCCGAAGCGCCCATGTTCCTGTGCCGCCTCGGCCTGCCCAATATCACGCCGGTGATTCTGCTGCAGCTCATCCTTGGCCTCGCGCTGCTGGTCGGCGGCGCCAAAGGCTTTATCCATGGCGTGGAGGCTGCTTCGCAGATACTCGGCATTTCCACGCTGCTGCTGTCGCTGCTGATCATTCCGATTGCGACCGAGCTGCCGGAGAAGGTCAACAGTTTCCTGTGGGTGCGACGCCGCAAGGACACGCTGGCTTTCGGCAATATCACAGGCGCCATGGTGTTCCAGGGTACGCTGCTGCCGGCCATCGGCATCATGCTGACCCCGTGGGAACCCAGGAAGGAAGTTGCCGCTGGCATCATCATCACGCTGCTGGGGGCGTTGTGGCTGCGGTTTTTGGTTAGAAAGGGCGGCATCAAGGTGTGGCACCTGTGGGTCAACGGCAGTCTGTACCTGGTTTATCTCGCCATCGCCCTGTCCTAGCTATTCGGCAAGTTCGTCGTTGTCCTTGCTCAAGCCCAGCTTGGCAAGCCGGTAGCGCAGGGTTCGGAAACTGATACCCAGCAATTTGGCGGCAGCCGTCTTGTTATGGCCGGTCCTCTCGAGCGCATCGATGATTACCTGTTTCTCGATGCGTTCCAGGTAGTCCGGCAAGGCCAGGCCGCTTGTGTTGCCGGGCAGGCTCGCGACACCTTTCGTTTCCTTTTCCAGCAGCAGGTCTTCCTCGCGTATGACCTTGCCATCGCAAAGCGCCAAGGCCCGTTCGAGCACATTTTCCAGCTCACGCACATTGCCCGGGAAGGGGTGCTGTTTCAACATGGCCAGCGCCTTGTCATCCAATTCTGGAACTGTAACGCCCAGCAAGTGGCATTGTTTTTTCAGCAGGTTTTGCGCCAGCAGGGGGATGTCCTCGGCCAGCTCCCGCAAGGCGGGCATGCGCAGCTCAATTACATTTAACCGATAGTAGAGATCCTGGCGGAAATTGCCGTTATCCATCATGAGTGCCAGGTTGCGATGGGTGGCGCTGATGATGCGCACATCCACGCTTTCCTCGTGTGTGTCGCCGACCATGCGCACCTTCTTTTCCTGGATGGCGCGCAGCAATTTGACCTGCATGGCAAGCGGCAGGTCGGCCACTTCATCAAGGAACAGGGTGCCGCCATTGGCGGCGTGGAACATGCCTTCCTTATCCTGCGTGGCCCCGGTGAACGCCCCCTTGCGGTAGCCGAAAAACTCGCTTTCCATGAGATTTTCGGGAATGGCGCCGCAGTTGACGGCAATAAACGGACCATCACGCCGTGAGCTATTGGCATGGATCAGGCGGGCTGCCAATTCCTTGCCGCTGCCGGATTCGCCGCTGATGTAGACCGGCGCCTGGCTGCGTCCGAGTCGTTCGATCATGTCGCGTACCTGGCGAATCGGTGCCGATTCACCGATCAGTTGCATGCCGATGTCCGCAGTAGCCGGCTCTGCCTCGGCCAGTCGCAATGCGGACTGCACCAGCGGCCGCAACTGCTTTAGCGAAATGGGTTTGCTAAGGTAGTCGAAGGCGCCGGCTTTGAGTGCGGAAACCGCGTTTTCCGCGCTGCCATAAGCGGTGATTACCGCCACCGGCAACCCCGCATGGTGTTGGCTGATGTGTTTCACCAGCTCCAGCCCGTCGCCATCGGGCAGCCGCATATCGGTCAGACAAAGCGCGTAGGGGCGCTGCTTGAGCATGGCGCGCGCTTCCTCCAGCGTGCTGGCGCTATCGGTATGGATGTCCATGCGCTCCAGCGTGATGACCAGCAGTTCGCGAATGTCGATTTCGTCGTCAACCACCAGGCAGGTCAGGTTTTGTGTCATCAGATAGGCACTTTTTTCAGGTGGATCAGAAACAGGCTGCCACTTTCGGGAGCCACGTACTGGATTGTCGCATCATTGGCTTCGCATAGCTCTCGGGCGATGTAGAGTCCCAGGCCGGTGCCGGTACTCTCGGTCGTGAAAAACGGTTCGAACAAATGACCTCGGTCTTCCGGTTTGACGCCGCCGCCATCATCGGCAATTTCGAGACGCAGGCTGCGGCTGTTCAGCGAAGCGCGCAGGGAAAGGACCAGGCTGCCTACCTTCTGCTTGCTGTGCCGCCAGCCATTACGGCAGACGTTCCACAGGATCTGGTTCAGGTGACGGCGGTCGAACGAAACGCAAGTCGTGCTCCTGCCCACCTCGAGCTTGAAGCACACAGGCAGTATCTTCTCGGTCTCGCAGAACTGTTCGTGGAATTCCCGCAGAAACTCCTCCAGCACGATGGTTTCCTGACGTGTACGATCCCGCCGGTTAAGCTCCAGCACATCCTTGACCATCTGGTCCAGACGTTCCACATTATCGGCCACGATCTTCAGCAGAAGCTGGGAGTCGGAGTCTTCGATCTCCTCCTGCAGCAACTGGTTGGCGTGGCTGA
>DASTRT010000099.1:0-2891 GCA_035761085.1 Methylophilaceae bacterium | reverse complement strand
CAAGTACAACACGGGTGACACCCACCATGTGCACGGCTCCTACAAGGACGGCACCTATGACGGCAAATACCTGTGGACCAACGATAAGCTGAATTGCCGCATCGCCCGTATCCGCATGGACTATATGGTGTGCGACAAGATCACCGAAATTCCCAACGTGCAGGGTTTCCACGGCATTTTCCCGGACAAGTGCGACCCGGTAGACCCGGCCATCAACTACACCACGCGCGTGTTCTGCGGCGCGGAATTCCACACCCCGCAGGTCAACGACGGCCGCGATCTGGACGACCCTTCGAAGTGGTACGGACTATTCACCTGCGTGGATGCGGAAACCATGGAGGTGCGCTGGCAGGCCAAGGTAGACGGCAACATGGACCTGGTCGCCACTTCGTATGACGGCAAGCTGGCCGCAGTCAACCAGTACAACGTCGAGAACGGCGTCGTGCTGGCCGACATGATGTCGGCAGAACGCGATGCCTGCCTGTTCTTCAATATCGAGCGCATCGAGGCCGCCATCAAGGCGGGCAAGACCTTCACCCTGAGTAATTCCAAGGTGCCCATCGTAGACGGTACGCGCAAATCCAACGCGGACCCGAAAACCGCGCTGACCTGCTATGTGCCGGTGCCCAAGAACCCGCACGGCGTGAACCTGTCGCCCGATGGCAAGTACTTCGTCTGCTCGGGCAAGCTGTCGCCCACGGCGACCGTGATTGCCACCGAGCTGGTGCACAAGTGGTTCGCCGGCGAGCTTAAGGACCCGCGCGATGCCGTGGTGGCCGAACCGGAAATCGGCCTGGGGCCGCTGCACACGGCCTTCGACGGACGCGGCAATGCCTATACCTCGCTCTTCCTCGACAGCCAGATCGTCAAGTGGAACGTGGATGCCGCCATCGCCCACTTCAAGGGGGACAAGAGCGCCAAGCCGGTGGTAGACCGTATCGACGTGCACTACCAGCCCGGCCACACCTACGCCTCGATGGGCGAAACCAAGGAGGCGGACGGCAAATTCCTCAATTCCGGCAACAAGTTTTCCAAGGATCGCTTCCTGCCCGTCGGCCCGCTACATGTGGAAACCGAGCAGCTCATCGACATCAGCGGCGACAAGATGCGGCTGATCCACGACCATACCGCCTACCCGGAACCGCATGACGCCATCATCGTGCGCGCCGATCTGGTCAAGACCAAGCAGATCTATAACATGGACGATTTCCCCAATGCGGTGAAATCCTTCGGCGACAGCCGCGTCGAACGCCACGGCAAGAAGGTCTTCGTCTACATGACCTCGATGGCGCCGGTCTACAGCCTGGAGCAGATCCGCGTCAAGCTGGGCGACGAGGTCACGCTGACACTGACCAATCACGACAAGGTGGAGGACCTGACCCACGGCTGCGGCATCGAGAAGTACAACATCAACTTCATCGTCAATCCGCAGGAAACGCGCTCGGTCACCTTCAAGGCGGATAAGCCGGGTGTCTTCTGGATCTACTGCACCCATTTCTGCCATGCGCTGCACCTGGAAATGCGTACCCGGTTCATTGTGGAAAAATAGCCGGACCGATAAAAATATGGCCACAAGCTCGCCCTGCCAGATGCAGCCGGGCGAAGCCGCAAGGGGGAATGCCATGTCTTCAAGCTTTTTCATCAAGCCCGGCAGCAATGCCTCGCTGATGCGCGTTCGCTGGGCTCTTTGGGCCAGACTACCCTTCTGCCGGATTGCAACGCTGCTGTGCTGTCTGGCCGTTTTTCTAGCAGGCCAGGCCTTTGCCGACAGCGATCATCACCATGAAGAAGCCAGACACCATGGCCCGGCTTCGAGTGCTTATGAGGCGCCGCTGCCGGTAGAACTGAGCACCAGCCCCGATCTCTGCGCCTACGCACCCTGCAAGTCGGTATTTCCCGAAGCCGACCGCTTTTCCATGCGCAAGGGCCGCCCTGCCTATGTCGAAGCCTATGAAGACGAAGACGGCAAGCAGGAGCTGCTGGGCTATGTATTTCTTTCCACTGACATCGTCGATATTCCCGCCTACTCGGGCAAGCCGGTCGTCACGCTGATCGGCATGGACACTGGTGGCAAGATCGTCGGCCTACGCATCCTCAAGCACAGCGAGCCCATCCTGCTGGTGGGCATACCCGAAGGCGAGCTCACCAAGTTCATCAAGCAATTCCTCGGCAAGCACGCCTGGGACAAGGTGGAAATCGGCAAGGCGCGCAGCGAAGGCGGCTATATCGGTATCGATGCCATCAGCGGCGCCACCGTTACCGTCATCTCGGAAAACCAGGTGGTCATGCGCAGCGCGCTGGAAGTGGCGAAACAGGTCGGCATCATCAAGCCCAAGCCCAGACCGCAGGCTGTGTTCAATGCCGGTACCGGCAAGAAGAGTTGGGATGCGCTGGTGGAAGAAGGCAGCGTCCAGCGGCTGACGGTAACGCCGGATGACGTCGGCATAGCCGGCAACGGCCAGCCCTACCTGGACGCCTGGTTCGGCTACCTCAACGCACCGGACATCGGCCGCAGCGTGCTGGGCGATCGCGTCTATGAACACCTGATGAAAGACCTCAAGCCCAACGAGCATGCCATCTTCATCATTGCCAACGGCAGCGCCTCGTTCAAGGGCTCCGGTTTCGTGCGCGGCGGCATCTATGACCGTGTGCAGGTTTCGCAGGACATGGATACCTTCACCTTCCGCGATACCGATTACCTCAATCTCTACAGCATCGAGGCCAAGGGCGCGCCCGCCTACAATGAGTCCGCCATCTTCATCATCCGCAGCCCCAGTTTCAGCGCCGCCTATCCCTGGAGCCTGGTATTCCTGGGCAACCGCATCGACAAGCAGACCGGCCACAAGAGCTTCGCCAATTTCGACCGCGAATACTGGACGCCAGCGTACATG
>DASTRT010000098.1:0-4105 GCA_035761085.1 Methylophilaceae bacterium | reverse complement strand
CCATTGACCGGCGCCGTTTTGGTTTCCCCGGTCTGCGTCGAATCATCTGTCTTCGGCTTGAAGCGCAACGCTGCATTGGGTGCCAGCAGCACATCCTCGTGATTGGCGACGGCAATCGTCACATAGGCGGTCATGCCGGGCAGCAGGATGAGGTCGGGGTTGTCGACCGAGATCACCACGTCATAGGTCACCACGTTGGAGGTGATGGTCGGATTCAGACGCAGTTGCTTGACCACGCCCTCGAATGCGCGGTTGGGGTAGGCGTCCACACTGAATTTGGCCTTCTGGCCGACCTTGATGTTGCCGATGTCGGCTTCGGCAAAGCTGGAATCGATCTGCATCTTGGTCAGGTCCTGCGCGATCTTGATCAGCGTCGGTGTCTGGAAGCTGGCTGCCACGGTCTGGCCGACATCCACCACGCGATCGACGACGACGCCCGAAACCGGTGAGCGGATAATGGAATAGCTCAGATTGGTCTTGTCGCGGCTCAGTTGCGCCCTGGCTGTATCGAGCTGCGCTTTGGCCGATTTCAGTGCCTGGATAGCCTGATCCAGCTCCTGGCGCGACACGTACTCCTGGCTGAATAGAGAGTGCATGCGCGCTTCATTGGCCTGCGCCAGGTCGACAGAAGCCTGCGCATTGCGCACATTGCCCTCGGACTGTGCGATCTGGGCGGTGAACAGCGATGGGTCCAGCTCCAGCAGCACCTGGCCTTTCTCGACCTTGTCGTTGAAATCCACGTAAAGCTTGCTGACGCGGCCGGAGACCTGGGTGCCAACATTGACCAGCGTCACAGGGTTGAGCGTTCCGTTGGCTGAAATGTTCTGGGTTACATCGCCCCGGGTAATCTGCTGGAAGCGATAGAGCTCTTCGGGTTTCGGCGTCGTTTTCAGTTTGTAGAGGTAGAAGCCGGCGCCGCAGACGGCTATCACGAGCAGCAGCATGATGAATTTTTTAAACAGGCGCATGGTTATTGTTCCTTGGTTGCGGGGACAGTCGCGGCGGTGCTGACCGGCAGCGATTGAATCATGGCGTTGTCCAGGCCGCCGATGGACTGGGCGAGTACGGCGCGCGCGATATTCCAGTTGAGGCTGGCCTGGATGAATTGCTGGCGTGCATTGGCCAGCGCGCTCTGGGCATAGAGCACATCGAGAATGTTGCCGACGCCGGCCTTGTAGCGGCCCAGGGCTACACGCGCTGATTCTTCGGCGCTGTTCAGCAGCACCCGCGCTGCACTGATCGATTCGCTGGCAGTACGCAGGCTATGGTAGGCGCGCCAGACATCCAGTGAAATCTGCAGGCGCAGGGTGTCGCGCTGTGCCGCACGCAGGTCTGCCACTGCCTGAGCGGAACGAATCCGGTAGCTGGGGGCATAACCTTCGAACAGCGGGATCTGCACATTGATGCCGACGGAGGAATTGTTGTTCGAGGTCAGGTTGCTGCCATCCTGGAAATTATGACCCATGAATACCGATATGCTGGGCTTGGCGGCTGCCTTGGTAACTTCGATGTCGGCTTCCGCCGCTTTCACTTGGGCTTCACTGGCGACGAGATCCGGCCGGCGCGCGCGAGCCTGTTCGATGAGAGCATTGATGTCCTGGCCAATATCCGGATTGGACGGCACTTCATTGGCCGGCGCCAGTGCCAGAGTCTGGTTGGCCGGTAGGCCCATGATATTGGCCAGTACCCCGTAGGCAGTCTTGAGGTTGCCTTCGGCCGAGATGCGGGTGAGGGTGGCCTGGGCAAGCGTGGTCTGAGCCTGCAGCTTGTCGGCAGGGGTAGCGACACCGGCACGATAGCGGGCATCCGCCGCCTTGAAACTTTCCTCGGCTGCGCGTTCCGTCTCGCGTGCCGCGGCTACTGCAGCCTGATTGGCCTGCACCTGGTAATAGGCCTGGACGGCAGTGAGCAGGATATTCTGGATCACCGTATCCTGGCTGGCGCTGGCGGCCAGCAGCAGCTGGCGGGCACTTTCCAGATTGGCATCACGGCCGCCGAAATCATAGAGCAGATAGCTGGCGACGATATTGTTGCCCAGCGTATTGTAGGGATTGCTGCGGCTGGCGAGTTCCGGGCTGTTCCAGTTGAGATCAGCCGAGACGGTATCGCTCACCTGCGGCAGGTAGGCGGATTTGGCGATACCGACCTGTGCCGCCTCTATGCGCGCATTGGCCCAGGTTTCGCGCGTCTGCGGGTTGTTGCAAAGCGCGGTATTGGCGACGTCCGCCAAGGTCAGCGGCTGTGTTAGCTGCGGCGGGGCACATGGGGCGGCATGGTCGTCCACATAGGCCTGCGGAACCTGCGGCGGCGTCAGTGATTCCGTTTTGAGCGGATCATCATCGCGATACCAGATGGAGTTTCCGGCGCAAGCGACTTGCGCTGCCAGCAACAGCAGGACGGCGAGCAGATAGGGCATGTAGGTCGGTCGAATCAGCGTTGGTTATTGGTGATTATGACAGGCCGCAAGGTGAACGATTCCCTGACGGCCAGTTCGTCTAACGCGACAGCATGATATCCGATGACCTGCTAACCGAGAATCACTCCAGGCCCTGGCTGGCGAGGTAATCCTCATAATTGCCGCGGTAATCGACGATGCCATCCGGCTTGATTTCGAGGATGCGTGTGGCCAGCGAGCTGACGAACTCGCGGTCGTGCGAGACGAACACCAGCGTGCCTTTGTACTTGTCGAGTGCGGTGTTGAGCGACTCGATGGATTCCATATCCATGTGGTTGGTCGGTTCGTCCATGAGCAGCACATTGTGCCGGCCCAGCATGAGCTTGCCGTAGAGCATGCGGCCTTTCTCGCCACCAGACAGCACCTTGACGGATTTCTTGGTGTCTTCGCCGGAGAACAGCAGGCGCCCCAGCATGCTGCGCACGGCCTGGTCGTCGTCACCTGCCTGAGTGAACTGCGACATCCATTCGAACAGCGGTTGGCCCTTGTCGAATTCGTATTCGTGGTCCTGCGCGAAATAGCCGATGTTGGCTTTTTCCGCCCACTTCACGGAGCCGTGGTTCGGCTTGAGATCGCCGGCAATGCAGCGCAACAGTGTGGTTTTACCGATGCCGTTTTCACCGATGATGGCGATCTTGTCACCGGCCTCGATGATGGTGCTGAAATCATTGAACAGCGGCTTGTCGAAGCCGTGGCTGAGCTTTTCGATTTCCACTGCCTGGCGATGCAGTTTTTCCCTGTCGTCGAACTCAAAGCGGATGAAAGGGTATTGCCGGCTCGACGGCTTGAATTCGGCAATTTCGATCTTGTCGATCATCTTCAGCCGGCTGGTGGCCTGCTTGGCCTTGGACTTGTTGGCCGAGAAGCGGCGAACGAACTCCTGCAGCTCTGCCACCTTTTCCTTGGCCCGGGCATTGTCCTTGGCCTGCTGGGCACGGGCTGCCTGCGAGGCTTCCATGTAGTCGTCGTAATTTCCCGGATACACCTTGAGCGTCTGGTAATCCATGTCGCAGGTGTGGGTACAGACCTGGTTCAAAAAGTGCCGGTCGTGCGAGATGATGATCATGGTGCTGTTGCGGTTGTTGAGCACGTCTTCCAGCCAGCGGATCGTATTGATGTCGAGGTTGTTGGTCGGTTCGTCCAGCAGCAGGATGTCAGGATTGGCGAACAATGCCTGCGCCAGCAGAACGCGCAGCTTCCAGCCGGGTGCAACCGCACTCATGGGGCCGTTGTGCTGCTCCGTCGGAATGCCTACGCCCAGCAGCAACTCGCCTGCACGGGCTTCAGCGGTGTAGCCGTCGTACTCGGCGAATACGCTCTCCAGTTCCGCCGCCTTCATGTAGTCGTCCTCGGTCGCCTCCGGGTTCATGTAGATGGCGTTCTTTTCGACATTGGCCTTCCACATTTCCTCATGGCCCATCATCACCACGTCGAGTACGCGCTCATTTTCGTAGGCGAATTGGTCCTGCTTGAGGAAAGCCATGCGTTCGTTGGCATCGAGGCTGACATTGCCCGCGGTAGGCTCCAGGACGCCTGCCAGGATCTTCATGAAGGTGGATTTGCCGCAGCCGTTGGCGCCGATAAGGCCGTAGCGGTTGCCGTCGCCGAATTTGACGGAGACATTCTCGAACAGCGGCTTGGCGCCGAACT
>DASTRT010000097.1:0-5158 GCA_035761085.1 Methylophilaceae bacterium | reverse complement strand
TTGGACACATATTCCGCCTGTGCGTCACTGATATTGAGCACCATGGCATGCACCGGAGACAGCCAGGCCGGCATGGCCCCGGCGTAATGCTCGATGAGGATGCCGATGAAGCGCTCCATGGAGCCGACGATGGCGCGGTGCAGCATGACCGGAATCTTCCGACTGTTGTCTTCCGCCACATATTCGGCGCCCAGCCGCTCGGGCAAATTGAAGTCCAGCTGAATCGTGCCACACTGCCACAGACGGCCCAGGCTGTCCTTGAGCGTGAATTCGATCTTGGGACCGTAGAAAGCGCCCTCACCCGGCTGGATTTCGTAGATCAGATTATTCTTCTTGAGCGCCGCTTCCAGCGCTGCCTCGGCCTTATCCCAGGTTGCATCGGAACCGACGCGCTTCTCGGGGCGCAAGGACAGCTTCACCAGCACGTCGGTGAAGCCGAAATCCTTGTAGGCGTGATAGAGCATCTGGATGAAGCTGGCCACCTCGGACTCGATCTGCTCTTCGGTACAGAAGATATGCGCATCATCCTGGGTAAAGCCGCGTACCCGCATGAGGCCATGCAAGGCGCCAGAAGGCTCGTTGCGGTGGCAGGAGCCGAACTCGGCCAGGCGCAGCGGCAGGTCGCGATAGCTGTGCAGGCCGCTGTTGTAGATCTGGATATGACCCGGGCAATTCATGGGCTTGACCGCGTAATCGCGGTTTTCCGAGGCCGTGGTGAACATGTTCTCGCGGTAGTTTTCCCAGTGGCCGGATTTCTCCCACAGGCTGCGATCCATGATGGTCGGCGTCTTCACTTCCTGGTAGTCGTATTCGCGGAACAGGTCCCGCATGTACTGCTCGACTTCCTGCCACAGGCTCCAGCCACGCGGATGCCAGAACACCATGCCAGGCGCTTCGTCCTGCATGTGGAAATAATCGAGCTGCTTGCCGAGTTTGCGGTGGTCGCGCTTCTCGGCCTCTTCCAGCATGTGCAGGTAGGCGTCGAGGTCTTCCTTCTTGGTCCAGGCCGTTCCGTAGATGCGCTGCAGCATCTCGTTCTTCGAATCGCCGCGCCAGTAGGCACCAGCCAGCTTCATGAGCTTGAATGCCTTGAGCTTGCCCGTGGACGGCACGTGCGGGCCGCGGCAGAGGTCGGTGAACGCACCTTCGGTATACAGCTTGACGGGTTCGTCGACCGGAATGGATTCGATGATTTCAGCCTTGTATTTTTCGCCGATGGACTTGAAGAAGGACACCGCTTCATCGCGCGGGACGACCTTGCAGGTTACCTGCTCGTCCTTTTTCGCCAGCTCGGCCATCTTCTTCTCGATGGCTTCGAGATCTTCCGGCGTGAATGGCCGCTTGTAGGAAAAATCGTAATAGAAGCCGTTTTCGATAACCGGGCCGATGGTCACCTGCGCCTCGGGAAACAGCTCCTTGACTGCGTAGGCCAGCAGGTGCGCGGTGGAGTGGCGGATGATATCGAGGCCTTCGGCATCGCGATCGGTGATGATGGCGAGGTCGGCGTCGTCTTCGATACGATAGGAAGTATCTACCGTTTTTCCGTCCACCTTGCCTGCCAGCGCAGCACGCGCCAAACCGGCGCCTATACTCTGCGCCACCTCGGCAACAGTCACAGGTGCATCAAACTTGCGTTCCGAACCATCTGGCAAACGGATAACCGGCATCTGAAATTCCCGAATTCCTATTCAAAACAAATTGGTAAAGCCTTGCCCGGCAAGGCTGAGAAGGCCGTGCATTATGGCATAGAGTGCACCTGCTTGAAAGGCGGGAAGGTTGAAACCCGCCTGTGCAAAATGCGCAACAACGTACAGAAAGATGAGATCACGGCTGCATATGCTTGACCTGTAAACTTCAGGGAAAAATCATGCGTCTGGACAGGGAACGCGAGAGTACCAATATCGAAGACCGCCGCGGCCAGGGATTTTCCGGGCGAGGGCTAGGCATCGGCGGTGTCATCATTGCACTGGTCGCGATGTATTTTGGCGTCGATCCGGGATTGGTCACCAGCTTGCTTGAATCGGGACCGGCACCTGAAGTCAGCGCGCCGCCCCCTAACGACCCCGCCTCCCAGTTCGTCGCCAGGGTACTGGGTTCTACCGAGGATGTATGGCACGACACCTTCCGGCAATCGGGCGGCGACTACCGCGAGCCCAAGCTCGTCCTTTTCACCGGCGCCACTCCCACTGCCTGCGGCACCGGCCAATCCGCCATGGGCCCTTTCTACTGCCCGCGCGACGAAACGGTCTACATTGACCTGAGTTTTTATGACCAGTTGCAGAACCGCTTCCACGCGCCCGGGGACTTCGCCCAGGCGTACGTCATCGCCCATGAGGTCGGCCACCATGTGCAGCACCTGCTCGGGGCCGACAATGGCAACCGCGGAACTGCGGGCCAGCAAGGTGCCAGCGGCTACTCGGTCCGGCTGGAACTGCAGGCGGACTGCTATGCCGGCGTCTGGGCCAATCGCGCCGATGCAGCGCGGCAGATACTCGAGCAAGGAGATGTGGAAGAAGCGCTCAATGCCGCTTCCGCCATCGGCGACGACACCTTGCAGAAACAGACCCAGGGCACCGTCGTTCCCGACAGTTTCACCCATGGCACCTCGCAGCAGCGCGTACACTGGTTCAAGCAGGGACTCGACAGCGGCGACCCTGCGCAGTGCGACACCTTCAGTGCCGCCTCGATCTAGCTACCCGCCAGCCACAACCATCGTGCCCAAGCGAACAGTTCGCTCGGGCAAATAGTTCGATAGTTCACACATGGTGCCGGGCTGTTCCGGCGATAACACGAAGGAGACACGTATTGGCGCATGCTTACCCTCGGCCCCAGCTCGTC
The DNA here is from genome assembly GCA_035761085.1 of Methylophilaceae bacterium. Taxonomy (GTDB): domain Bacteria; phylum Pseudomonadota; class Gammaproteobacteria; order Burkholderiales; family Methylophilaceae; genus DASTRT01. The sequence continues at coordinate 2,320 of DASTRT010000097.1, read as the reverse complement.
CGCAAACACTGGCAATCGCTGAACGGGGCCTGGAAATTCCGGTTCGATAACGAGCTGAAGTATCGTCATCCCACCGAAATCCCCGACTGGCCCATGCAAATCGAAGTCCCCTACCCGCCGGAATCGCAGATGAGCGGTATCGGCGACCAGGGCTTTCATAAGCGGTGCTGGTACGAGCGCGAGTTTGACATCCATCCGGAAGGCGGACGCGTCATCCTGCATTTCGGCGCAGTGGATTACTTTGCCAAGGTGTGGGTCAACAACAAACTCGTCATGGCGCATGAAGGCGGTCACACGCCTTTTTCGGTAGACATTACCCAGCCGCTCAATGAAACTGGCGTGCAGACGGTCACCGTCATGGTCGACGATGATCCGCACGACCTGACCAAACCGCGCGGAAAACAGGATTGGCAACTCGAACCCCACTCCATCTGGTATCCGCGCACTACCGGTATCTGGCAGACAGTGTGGCTGGAGCGCGTCGCTGCCACCTATATCCGCAATATTCGCTGGACGCCCTACCTGGAAGAATTCGCCATTGGGTTTGAAGCGCATGTGGCGGGCGACGACATGGATAACCTGTCGGTGGAAGTGCTGCTCTCACACAAGAAGAAGGTGCTGGCGCGCGACAGCTACCAGCTTATCGACGGGGAGGCCGATCGGCGCATCATTCTCTCCGACCCGGGAATCGACGACTCGCGCAATGAGCTATTGTGGAGTCCGGAGCGGCCCACCTTGATCGATGCGCGCGTACGGCTCAAGCGCGGTGGCAAGGTGCTCGACGAATTCAAGTCTTATACCGCGCTGCGTTCGGTCAAGATATTACGCGACCGCTTCATGCTCAACGGCCGCCCTTACCTGCTACGCATGGTGCTGGACCAGGGCTACTGGCCGGAGAGCATGCTGGCCGCGCCCAACGATGAAGCGCTGCGCAAGGATGTGGTACTGGCCAAGGCCATGGGCTTCAATGGTGTACGCAAGCACCAGAAAATCGAAAACCCACGCTACCTCTACTGGGCCGACAGGCTGGGACTCCTGGTGTGGGAAGAAATGCCTTCTGCCTATCGCTTCACGCGCACTTCCATCAAACGCATCGTGCGCGAGTGGACCGAGGCCATGGACCGAGATTACAGCCATCCCTGCGTGATTGTCTGGGTGCCGTTCAATGAATCCTGGGGCGTGCCCGAGCTGACCTCGGTGCGTGAGCACCGGCATGCGGTGGAGGCGCTCTACCACCTGACGCACACGCTGGATGCCACGCGGCCGGTCATCGGTAACGACGGCTGGGAAAGCAGCGCTACCGACATCATCGGCATCCATGATTACGATGCCAAGCTGGACCAGCTGGCACAGCGCTATGGCGCCGACTCCAGCCCCGAACAATTGTTCGACCGCCGGCGCCCGGGCGGCCGCATCCTCACCCTGGACGGCTACCCGCATCGCGGTCAGCCCATCATGCTGACCGAGTTCGGCGGCATCTCCTACCCATGCGGCGCAGAAGCCACCGACAAGAAGAACTGGGGCTACTCGGCCGCCACCAATGCACGCGAGTTTGGCCGGCGTTACCAGGAGCTTATGCAGGTGGTCACCAAAATCTCGCTGTTCAGCGGCTTCTGCTACACGCAATTCGCCGACACCTTCCAGGAAACCAACGGCCTGCTGTGCGCCGACCGCACGCCCAAGCTGCCGCTCAAGGAAATCGCCAAGGCCACGCGCATCAGTCACATGCATATCATCGGAGGCGTGTGATGTATAGCCGCGAGCTCACCAAGCCGGACGGCCGCAAGCTATGGCTATACAGCCGCAGCCCCATCAGCCAAATGGAAGCAGCACCCAGTCCCTTCCCCGACCCGCTCAATGCCAACCCGCATCTGCGCTGGCATCCGTTGCGCGGCGAGTGGATCACTTATGCCGCCTACCGCCAGGGCCGTACTTTCCTGCCGCCGCCTGAATACAACCCGCTGGCGGTGACCGTCAATCCGCAAAATCCCACGGAGCTGCCGCAAGGCGACTGGGAAGTGGCCGTGTTCGATAACCGTTTCCCGTCACTAACGGTGACCGCCAGCACTCCTCCGGAACTTCTGGTGCCGACCAGAGCTGGGGTGGGTAAATGTGAAGTTGTTGTTTTCACGCAGGACGCCAACTCCTCACTTGGAGCGCTCGAGCTCGGGCATATCGAGCTGCTGCTCGATGTGTGGGCGGAACGAACGCGGCAGCTGGGGCAGATCGAAGAAATCCAGTATGTATTGCCGTTCGAAAACCGCGGCCGCGAGGTCGGCGTTACGCTGAACCATCCGCATGGCCAGATCTATGCTTATCC
>DASTRT010000096.1:0-8523 GCA_035761085.1 Methylophilaceae bacterium | reverse complement strand
GATGGCGGCGAACATGGCCTTGTAGGTGGTCGGGCCATCAATCAGCAGGGTTACCTGATTACCGACAATGAGCGGGCTGCCGACCAGCGCCTGCTCCAGCGCAAGATGGCGGTCGAAGATGTTGGTGTCATGATCCGCGCTCGCCTTGAGCCGTTTGATGATGGCCTGGCTCTGCTTGTAAGAGAGCGGGCCCTGCGCACCTTCCACCTGCACCGGCCGCGCCTGCACCTCCATGTCCGGCACCAGTCTCGGCAGCGAACTGCAGCCTGACATGAATGCCAGATAAAAGGCGATCATCAGCTTCATCAAGCCAAACCCGGTTTTCTTATTCATCGTCATTTACCAATGCATCCGTCGAATTGGGAGAGGCCTTTACCCGAGCGGGATTCAGGCAGTCGTAGCTTAACCGTTCCACCGCTGGGGCTCTGTACGCTACCTGACACCCGGCCGAGAATGAGCCGGTGAAGAAGAATGCTGCGTCGGAAAAACAAAAAGCCGGCACAAGTGCCGGCTTCGTGGCTCAAACTAACCGCCTAGTGGCTGGAGCGGCTGCCTGAAGATTTGCTGCTGCTCTTTGAGTCCTTGGAAGACTGTGCGCTCTTGCCGGAGCTGGAGCCGGAACTGCCGCTCTTTGCCGACTTCTTGCTGTCGGCGGACATGCTGTCCTTCTTGCTGGATTTTTCACTGCCATGTGTTGTAGCCATGATTGTTTCCTCTAAAAATAATTGGAGTTCTGCTGCCCTCATGCGCCAGAAAACCTGATTCCATGAGGATCAGCGTAAATGCAGGTTGCGACAGCCCATCCATGCGGTCTGTGGGAAATCCAACATTTACGGGATTAATTTCCGCTAGGTCTTGGAGGCGTGGGAAGCCGGGTCGTTCTTGTAGACGCCGCGGATATTCATGACTGCCAACATGAGCTGCAGCAGGATGAGGGCATAGGCATGATCGTGAACGCCCCAGGCGATCCACAGCACGTTGCTCAGCAGAAAACACCAGAAGCCCACCTCACGTTTGCGCTTGTGTAATGAAGCGGTGAACCAGGCAGCAATCACGGTCACCAGCATCGCCGGCCATTGCAAGAGGTCGAGGATATCCATAGGGCGAGTATTGGTCAGGGAGCAGCAGAAGGAGTGAGGCGCCAGATGGTGTTGCCGACGTCATCCGCGACCAGCAATGCACCGGCCTTGTCTTCGATGACACCCACCGGACGCCCGTAGGCGACCTCCCACTCGCTGTTGATGAAACCGGTGAGGATGTCTTCGGGCTCACCGCTCGGTTTACCATTGGCGAACGGCACGAAAATCACCTTGTAGCCGCTCAAGGGCTTGCGGTTCCAGGAGCCGTGCAGCCCGATGAAAGCACCACCACGATAGCGCTCGGGCAACAGCTTGCCTTGGTAAAAGGTCAGCCCCAGGGCTGCCACATGCGGGCCCAGCGCATAATCGGGAGCGATGGCCTTGGCCACCAGCTCCGGCTTTTGCGGCTCGACTCGCGTATCGACGTGCTGGCCATAGTAGCTGTAGGGCCAGCCGTAAAAGGCGCCCTGCTTCACCGAAGTCAGGTAATCCGGCACCAGGTCGCTGCCCAGCTCGTCGCGCTCGTTGACCACCACCCATAGTTGGCCGGTCTGTGGTTGCCAATCCATGCCGACCGGATTGCGCAGGCCGGTTGCAAAAGGCTGCAGCGTCCTCGTGCCGATATCAAACTCGAGAATGGCGGCGCGGTTCTGCTCATTCTGCATGCCGTCCTCGCCATAATTGCTGTTCGACCCCACCCCCACATAGAGCTTCTTCCCGTCGGGGCTGGCGACCAGGCTTTTGCTCCAGTGGTAATCGGGTGGATTCGCCGGCAGGTCGGCGACTTTCTCGCCGGCGGCACTGATGGAGGTTTCACCTTCCTCGTAGGGAAAACGCATGATGGCATCAGTATTGGCCACGTACAGGTCCTTGCCCACCAATGCCATGCCGAATGGCGAATGCAGGCCCTGCAGGAAGGTATTTCTGGTCTCGGCGACACCATCGCCATCCTTGTCGCGCAACAGAATGATACGGTCCGGGCTCTTCATGCCGGCACCCGCGTGCTCCATGACCTTGCCCATCACCCAGCCGCGTATGCTGAAACCGTTCTTCTCCTCCGGACCATTGGTTTCTGCCACGAGAATGTCGCCATTGGGCAGACGGTAGAGCCAGCGCGGATGATTGAGACCGACCGAGAAAGCCTTGACGGAAAACCCCTTGGCCGCTTCCGGATGTTCACCCTCGCCCCAGCCACGCGCTTCCAGGACGTTAACAGTGGGAATGAGGGTCTTGCTGGGCTCCGGCAGGACCGGGTTGGGCCCCGTGCCCTGCTTCATGGAAAGATCCGCTTTGTCTCCGCAGCCAGCCAGCAGGCCGAACACGGTGACTATCAGTGGGAATGCCATCTTCTTCAATTGTTGTCCTCCGTCACTGTATGTGCTGACACCCGGTTGCGCCGGGTTGAAATCAATCGGTCAGTGAACCATTGATGACCCCCTGCGCCAGCGTCGTCTGTTCCTGATTGGTGGTATGCCCCATCAGCACCACCTGCCCGCTCAACAGCGCCTGCTTCATGAGATCGGCAAAGGCGCGTACGTGGTCCAGGTCGGCTCGTCTCAGGTTGGTCAGTACCGGAGCATCCACCGACGGCAGCCCGACCGGAACCGAGCCGGGCTCGATGAGGTTGAGCTGAGTACCGCTCAAGCCCAGCTCCATGAGGCGCGACATGGTCTGCTGTGCTTCAGCTTTCGAGTCGTAGATGCCCAGGATGTGATGATGTAGATCTTCCATCGCGTCTCCGTCTATCAAGCCGCTACCGGATTCACATGCATGCCCTGCGTGGGCTTGCTGTGCTCATTCTTGAGCGAAGCGAGGTCAATGACAAAACGGTATTTGACGTCGCTCCTGAGCATCCTTTCATAAGCTTCGTTGATGTGCTGGATGGGGATCATCTCAATGTCGGAAGTAATATTGTGCTCGGCACAGAAATCCAGCATCTCCTGGGTCTCCTGGATGCCGCCGATCAGCGAACCGACCAGCGAGCGGCGCTTGAAGATGAGGTTGCCGACGCTGGGGGACGGATGCGGATGATCGGGCACGCCGATCAGGCACATGACGCCATCCCGCTTGAGCAGCATCAGGTACTGGTCGAGATCGTGCGAGGCAGCGACGGTATCGATGATGAAATCGAAACTGGCGAGATGCTCGCGCATCTGGTCCGGATTCTTGGAGATCACCACTTCATCGGCACCGAAGCGCTTGGCGTCCTCCGCCTTGCCGGGCGAGGTGGTGAACAACACCGTATGCGCGCCAAAGGCATGCGAAAACTTGATCGCCATGTGGCCCAGGCCGCCCAGACCAACGACACCGACCTTCTGGCCGGGCTGTACGTTCCAGTGTCGCATCGGTGAATAGGTGGTAATGCCGGCGCATAGCAGTGGTGCCGCACCCGCGGGGTCCAGCTTGTCCGACACCTTGAGCGCGAAGCTGTCCTTGACCACGATGTTGTTGGAATAACCGCCATAGGTCGATTTGCCGGTGTAGGGGTCGGCGCTGTTGTATGTGAAGACCGCGGCGTTGCAGTACTGCTCGAGGTTTTCCTGGCACTCGGCGCACTCCATGCAGGCATCCACCAGACAGCCGACACCAGCCATGTCGCCCAGCTTGAACTTGGTCACGTCCTTGCCTACCGCTACCACCTTGCCGATGATTTCATGGCCGGGCACGACGGGATACGTGGTGTTTTCCCACTCGTTCCGCGCCTGGTGCAGATCGGAATGGCAGACGCCGCAATACAGGATTTCGAGCTGCACATCGTTGGGCTGCAGATCGCGACGTTGGAATTTGAAAAATGACAGCGGCGTTTTCGGGTCAAAGGCCGCATAACCCATGCTCTCAATAATGGGAGTTCTCCTTCAATACAAAGTGGTTCAGGGATGTAATGACGATGCCCGCGATAGGTAGGTGCATTCTGTTCGATATCTCACTTACCCGCATTTGCCTGACCTGTATTTACCTAGCCTGATCGAGCAACTGCAATGCATGCTGCGCCATCTGTTTTTCTTCCTGCGTGGGCAGCACCCTGACCTTGCTGTCATCAAGACCAGCCCACGCCAGGCCTGCGCAAACCTCCTCACGCAATGCGGCATCATGCTCACCGATGCCGCCGGTGAAGACCAGCAGGTCGATACCTTCCAGCACGGCGGCCATGGCGGCGATTGCCTTGCGTACGCCCTGGCAGAACAGGGCGACTGCGAGCGCGGCATCGGCGTCCTCGCCGGCTGCTTTGCGCAAGGTGCGCATGTCGCTCGCCAGGCGAGAGACGCCAAGCAGGCCGGAGCGCCGATTGAGCAAATCCTCCAGCCGCGAAACATTATATTTTTTCTCGCGCAGCAGATAGATCAGCACGCCGGGATCGATGTCGCCGCAGCGCGTACTCATGGGGATACCGCTGGTTGGCGTCAGCGCCATGGTCGTATCCACCGAACAGCCGTTCCTGACCGCCGTGATGCTGGCCCCGTTACCGAGATGCGCGATCACCAGCCGCGGCGGCGGCACCTCACCTAGTTGCGCGAGAATGGATTCGCACGACAGCCCATGAAACCCGTAACGCTCGATGCCCTCCGTCTGCAGTTCGCGCGGCAGCGGCAATACCCTGGCCACGTCAGGCATGCCCAGATGAAAGGCCGTGTCGAGACAAGCGGCTTGCGGCACCCCTTTGAAGTGGTTGCCGCTCTTGCGAACCACCGCCAGCGCGGCCGCGTTGTGCAGCGGCGCGTAGATTTGCGCGGCTTCGAGGCAGGCCATGACCTTGGGGCTGATCAGGCAATGGCTGCGTACATGCGGTCCGCCGTGTACGATGCGGTGGCCGACGACGTCGGGCGCTTTAAAACCGTGCTGGACCAGCAATTCAGCCACGGTCTTAACCACCTCGGCCTGTGCGCCCGCCTTCAATTCCAGCGAAAGCTGCCGACTGTCCTGCAGGTTGACCTGCAGCATACCGCTCTTGTGCGCCGCCGGATCCAGCTCCACTGCGCCGTGCAGCAGCGGCTGCACATCCTCTCCAGCCCGGCCATAGAGACCAAACTTGAGCGAAGAAGAGCCGCTGTTGAAGACCAGCGCCGTTTTCACCAACCCGCCCCTATTGCCAGCCTGTCCATTTCCAGTTGCGCACCTCGGGCATGTCTTCTCCATGCTCACAGACATAAGCGATATGCCGCTTGATGCTTTCCTGATAACGCTGCGTCGCCTGTTCCACTTTGCCACTCAGGCGCGGTACCCGGCGAATGGCAGCGAGCGCCAGCTGAAAGCGGTCAAGATTGTTCAGGACCACCATATCGAACGGCGTGGTGGTCGTGCCCTCGTCCTTGTAGCCGTGTACGTGGAAATTTTCGTGGTTAGGACGCTTGTAGGTGAGCCGGTGGATCAGTCCCGGGTAACCGTGAAAAGCGAAGATGACCGGCTTGTCGGCAGTGAACATCGCCTCGAAGACCTCGTCCGTCAATCCATGCGGATGCTCGGCAGGCGGCTGCAATGCCATGAGGTCCACCACATTGACCACGCGGATGCGCAGGTCGGGTTCGTACTCCCGCAGCAGGGTGACGGCAGCCAGCGTCTCCAGCGTGGGCACGTCGCCGGCACAAGCCAGCACAACTTCGGGGTCGCCGTCATCGTTGCCGGCCCACTGCCAGATGCCGGCACCCGCCCGGCAGTGCTTGCCGGCGGCATCGATGTCTAGCCACTGCCATTCAGGCTGCTTGCCGGCGACGATCAGGTTGATGTACTGGCGGCTCCTGAGACAATGATCGCCCACTGCCAGCAGGCAATTGGCATCGGGCGGCAGGTAGATGCGCACGATATCCGCCTTCTTGTTGGCGACAATATCCATGAAGCCCGGGTCCTGATGCGAATCGCCATTGTGATCCTGGCGCCACACGTGCGAGGTCAAGAGGTAATTCAATGAGGCGATGGGCTTGCGCCAGGGGACGGTCTTGGCGGTTTTGAGCCATTTGGCGTGCTGGTTGAACATGGAATCGACGATGTGGATGAAGGCTTCATAACAGGAAAAGAGGCCGTGGCGGCCGGTGATCAGGTAACCTTCCAGCCAGCCCTGACACATATTCTCGCTCAAGACCTCGAGCACGCGGCCGCCGGGGCTGAGATCCGTATCGCCCGGCTCGAAATCCCCCATCCATTGCTTGCCGCTGACCTCGATGACGGCATCAAGCCGGTTGGAAGCTGTCTCGTCCGGACCAAAAACGCGGAAATTGCGGTTGTGCAAATTGAGCTTCATGACATCGCGCAGGAATTCACCCAACGCGCGCGTCGATTCCGCCTCCACCGACCCGGGTGACGTGACCTTGACGGCATAGTCGTGAATATCCGGCATCACCAGCGGCACCAGCAGTTCGCCGCCATTCGCATGCGGGTTGGCGCCCATACGGCGCTTGCCCTCGGGCGCCAGTTCGGCGAGTTCGGGTCGCAGACGGCCATTCTGATCGAACAGCTCCTGCGGCCGGTAGCTTTTCATCCAGGCTTCGAGTGCCGCCACGTGCTCATCGGTTTTCATGTCCTTGATCGGCACCTGATGCGAGCGCCAGGTACCCTCGACCTGCTTGCCGTCGAGTGTTTTGGGGCCGGTCCAGCCCTTGGGCGAACGCAGGATGATCATGGGCCAGTGCGGATACTCGGGATGCACGCCGGCCGTCGGCTGCTGCTTCTTTCCGGCGCGGGCCTCTCGCTGGATAGCGCGAATTTTGCCGAGCACGGTGTCCAGTGTGGCGGCGAAGGCCTGGTGCATGACCATGGGGTCCTCACCCTCGACGAAATGCGGATCATAGCCGTAGCCACGGAACAGTGCGTCGAGCTCTTCATGCGGAATGCGTGCCAGCACCGTGGGATTGGCGATCTTGTAGCCGTTGAGATGCAGGATGGGCAGCACCACGCCATCTCGCGCCGGATTGAGAAACTTGTTGGAATGCCAGCTGGCGGCCAGCGTGCCCGTTTCCGCTTCGCCATCGCCGACGACGCAGCTGACGATCAGGTCAGGATTGTCGAAAGCCGCGCCAAAGGCATGGATCAGAGAGTAGCCGAGTTCGCCGCCTTCGTTGATGGAACCTGGCGTTTGAGCGGAGGCGTGGCTGGGCACGCCATACGGCCAGGAAAACTGGCGGAACAGCTTGCGCATGCCGGCACGATCCTGGCTGATTTCCGGATACAGCTCGGAATATGTGCCCTCCAGATAGGTATTGGCGACAACCGCCGGCCCGCCATGGCCGGGGCCGGTGACATAGATCATGTCCAGGTCATGCTGCTTGATGAGCCGGTTCAGATGGACGTAGATGAAATTGAGGCCTGGCGAGGTGCCCCAGTGACCGAGCAGGCGCGGCTTGATCTGCGCACGCGTCAGCGGCTCTTCCAGCAGGGGGTTGTCGTGCAGGTAGATCTGGCCGACCGACAGGTAGTTGGCGGCCCGCCAGTAAGCATGAATCTTCTCGAGAAGCTCAGGGGACAGGGGCGCAGCCATACAAATGCTCCTTTCTTTGCGTGGCGCGTAGGCCTCGCATGGATTTCGCCCGGCCTCCTCTTGGTCCTGGCCAGGAACGAGGTGTGTACGCTGCCTACCCTACCACGCTTCAAGGCATCGCCGCAAAGCACACATGTCGGGTCCCTCACCTGCTTTCGGGAGTCGCTGTTCGGCAACAGCGATTGCGACAAAACTCATCAGTTTGCTGAATATAGATGAATTTTTTATGTCGCTTTTTTGCAACGCTTAAAAAATTTCAACCTGCCACTTTCAATGAGGCTGCCGCTGCGCTCTGTACGTTTCCATACATAACATATGCCACTTTTGCTGGCTCTCATCCATTCCGTCATAGACCTCCCCCGCTTCATGCATGTCGCATATGTACGAAACCGTACACTAAGCTCATCTATATTATTGATATCAAATGAAAAAAAGTACTTGCGCGTGGATTAAAAGCGATTATGATGCGCCCCATCAACGTAAGTTGAGAAGTTGAAAAGGGCAAGTACATCGAAAGGTGTATACGCAAAATTACCGGTTTACGGGCTTAATGCTTAGACAGCGGGATTACCAACTTCTGATTTTAACGCTGGAGTCATCGCACTACAAAAGCAACAAGAACCAACAACAAGAAACGATGTAACAACAACAAGCGCGAGGGCTGAATAGGCCCTTGCTAGAATGCTCGAACGTATTAAATCGGATTCTTTTGGGTCCGTGTCCGCATTAGCTCTTCTTTATTTAAGAGGAAGCTGCGGTCATGAATATTCATGCAAAAAACTTTGATATTCGCAATTTAAACATTGCGAATATGATGCGGCGGTCATGTATCGTGGCTGCCGTCTTTTTCTCCTCCATCACTTCCAGCTGGGCCGCGACGACGTATTACGTTGCCAACAGCGGGAATGATGCCAACAACGGCACGACGCTAGACACTCCGTTCAAGACGATCCAGAAGGCGATGAACGTCGTCTCGGG
>DASTRT010000095.1:0-4960 GCA_035761085.1 Methylophilaceae bacterium | reverse complement strand
TTCCCACTCCTGCGTGCCCGGCTTGCGGCTGGCAACGCGCAGGCGGCCGGCGTTCAGTTCTTCCAGCGTGCCGAATACGGCGTCCTTGATGGTATTGTCGGCATTGGCGGGGTTGATGTTGGCGCGGTTCTCGAATGCCGTTTCGATAATGGATTGCAGCTCCTGCATTGTCATTCCCTGATTTTTGAAAAACCGTGATTTTACTTGGATACGCCTGATTAGTCAGTCCTTGATTTTGCGCAGGTTTTTGAGCTCGCGGCGGTAGGCTTCGGCGTCGCCGAATTCGACAAAATCGTGATAGTGCTCGTGCAACCCCTGAATGCGCCGTGCATGCTTGATCGGGCACCAGTACTGTTCAGTGCGCCCGACTATCTCGCGCAAATAGCCAATGAGCCCATTGCCATAGGCACAATAGGTGCAATTGAGGATTTCCAGCAGATTGAGATAGGCCAGGTGCTGGCGGTCATAGGCGAAATAGTCTCGGCGCCGCACCTTGGGGATGCCCAGCAGAGGAAAGCAGATGGCATGGTAGAGGCTGGCCATCAGGTCGAGCAGCAGCAGCGCAGGGAAGACGGCATAAATGAATGGTGCCATAACCAGATGCCGCCAGTTCGCGGTAAAGATATAGCGCAGCAGGCCTACCTTGAACCGCCGATGGTGGGCGCGCATGCTTTTCTCGAAATGGATCTTGTGATTGACGAGCTTGTAGTTGATGTTCTGTCTGGTCGCATCGAGCTCCTGTTCCAGCTCGAGCTGCATTTCCCTGATACGGCTTACCAGTTCATTGATACGCGTATTCATGCCCGCCCCTGAATAATCCCCCAGCCGGCAGCGTAGCACGCCGGCGGAGGCAGGTCACGGGCACGAAGGGCTAGTGCTTGGCTTTCTCGTACAGCGGCATGACGGTGGGAATCAGCCGCTTGATTTCGGCAATGCGTGTGGCGTCAGCCGGGTGGGTGCTGAGAAATTCGGGCGGCTTGTCGCCACCAATCTTGCTCATCTTGTCCCACAGGGTCAGCGCGGCATTGGGGTTGTACCCAGCCCGTGCCATGAGCTCCAGCCCGATCTCATCGGCTTCGGTCTCGGCGCGGCGGCTGTGCGGCAAGGTCAGTGCGACCGCTGCCAGCGGCGCGCCGTAGGCCAGGGTGGCCCCTGCCTTGTTGGAATCCTTGGTGGTCACGCCGACTACGGCCGCGAGACCGAGCAGGCCGATCTGGGTAGCATAGGCTTCGGACATCTGTTCGCGCGTATGTTCGCGCAGGGCGTGGGCGATTTCGTGGCCGATCACTGCTGCCAGTTCGTCGTCAGTGGGTTTGACCTGATCCAGCAGGCCGGTGAACACCATGATCTTGCCGCCGGCCATGCAGTAGGCATTGACGGCCTTGTCTTCCTGCACGTTGACTTCCCATTTCCAGTTCTTCGCGTCCTCACGGAACACGCCGACATTGGCAATCAGGCGGTTGGCGATATTGCGTACGCGCGTGGTTTCAGCGGAATCGGTATTGAGCAATTTCTTCTGGCTGGCCTGCTGCAGGGTCTGCCCGTACATCTGGGCCGACATGCCTTCCACCTGTTTTTCGGAAAGCAGCATGAACTGCTTGCGATCCACGCCCACGGCGCCGGAATTGGTAGTTTGCACGCTGGTACAAGCGCTGCCCAGCAAGGCTGCGAGGGCGATCAGAATCCGGGAAATGTTTTTCATGTCATTCATCCATCTACTCAATGCAGCAATTAACGAATAACTGTCTACCGCGATGACCGCAGTCTTGAATACGGCTACAGGGCTACCTGGGCGCCCAGTTCGATAACGCGATTGGGCGGCAGGTTGAAATGGTTGGTCACGCTATCGGCATTGCGGAACATACCGACGAAAAGCTTCTCGCGCCAATAGGCCATTTCCGAACCGCGTGTTGGAATCACCGACTCCTTGCCGATGAAGAAGGAAGTGTCCATGGTGTCCAGCTCCAGCCCATGTTCCTTGCAATGCTCCAATTCGGCAGGAATATCCGGCTCATCCTTGAAGCCGTAGCGGATCAGCACGCGGTAGAAGCCGGCTTCCAGAGCTTCCACTGCAACGCGGTCTTCAGGCTCAGTATGAGGAAAGTCTTCCACCTTGACTGTTAGCAAGACCACTCTGTCGTGCAAAACCTTGTTGTGCTTGAGATTATGCAGCAGCGAATGCGGCACGCCCTGCGGATTAGGCGTCAGGAAAATGGCATTGCCCTGCACGCGGGTCGGCGGGTGGGCGGCGATGGAGCTGATGAAAGGCTCGAGCGCCATCGCCTCATTCTTGAGGCGATTGAACAGCAGGATGCGGCCTCTCTTCCAGGTGGTCATGACGGTAAAGATTACGATAGCGACCAGCAGCGGGAACCAGCCGCCGTCCAGCACCTTGAGGATATTTGCGCTGAAGAACGCCAGGTCTATGGTCAGGAAGAGCGCGACCAGCAGGCCGGTGCGCAGCCAGCTCCATTTCCACAGGCCGCGGAATACGACGCCGGCCAGCACGGTGGCGATCACCATGTCGCCCGTCACGGCAATACCGTAAGCCGCTGCCAGGTCGCCGGAAGAACCGAAACCGACAACGATGGCCATCACGGCCAGCATCAGGCCCCAGTTCACGCGTGGCATGTAAATCTGTCCGAGCTGGCGTTCCGAAGTGTGCTCGATGCGCATGCGCGGCAGGAAGCCTAGCTGCAATGCCTGCCGCGAAACCGAGAAGGTGCCGGAAATCACTGCCTGCGAAGCGATGACGGCGGCCAGAGTGGCCAGGATGATCAGGGGGAACAGCAGCCAGTCAGGCGCCATGATGTAGAAAGGGTTACGGATGGAAACGACGTCGTGCAGGATCAGCGCGCCCTGGCCGAAATAGTTGAGCACCAGCGCCGGCAGCACCAGGCCGAACCAGGCAAGGCGGATGGGTTTGCGGCCGAAATGGCCCATGTCCGCGTACAGTGCTTCCGCACCGGTGACCGCCAGCACCACGGCGCCCAATGCCACGAAGGCGATCCAGGGATTGGATGCGAAGAAACGGAATCCGTAATACGGGTTCAGGCCCCACAACACACGCGGCTCGTGCAGGATATTGATGATGCCGAGCACCGCCAGGGTGCTGAACCAGATCAGCATGACGGGCCCGAAAAAGGCACCGACGGTTGCCGTGCCTTTGCTTTGCATCCAGAACAGGACAAAGATCACCAGCAGGGTGGCCGGGATGATGTAAGAGTGAAGGCCCGGTGCTGCCACTTCCAGGCCTTCGATGGCGGAGAGCACGGAGATGGCGGGTGTGATCATGCCGTCGGCGAAAAACATGCAGGCGCCGAGGATGCCGATCATCATGATAGCCCGGTGCTTGTTGGCATTATCTGCCACTGTCCGCCCTGCCAGCGCCAGCAGCGCCATGATGCCGCCTTCGCCACGGTTATCGGCCCGCATGATGAAGGCGACATACTTGACTGACACCACCATGATCAGCGCCCATACGATCAGCGACAGGATGCCGAGCACATTGTCATGGCTCAACGGCACCGGATGGTGCTCGCCGGCAAAAACTTCCTTCATGGTGTAGAGCGGGCTGGTGCCGATATCGCCGAAAACCACGCCTAGTGCGGCCAGTGTCAGTGTGGGGAGACGTGTCTTGCTTGTGTTTGAATCCATTCAGAAGCTCAAAACCAAGGAAAGCGTGGCGGCATTTTAACAGCTTATGCGGATTGGGTCGGTTTTATGGCCGGATCGCTCAGCCGTGCTTGGCTTTGATTTCAGCTTCCGCACTGCCTTCGGCCAAAGTCAGACGCACCTCCTGGCCTACTGCGAGCTGCGTTTGCGAATGTATGACCTGGCCGTCCGTGGTCTCTACCAGTGCATAACCGCGGGTCAGCACCGATTGCGGATTCAGGTGCTGGAGGTTCTGCTGCAGCCGCAATAACTGCTGATGGCGGTATTGTAACGAGCGACTTGCAGCAGCTTCCAAACGACAGCGCAGCTGCGCCAGGTGGGCTGCCTTGTGCTCTGCCTGCTGGGATGGCGAGAGCAGGCGCCGCGCCAGGTAATCCAGATGCTGCATGCGTTGGTTGAGCGTTTGGCCCATGTAGCGGATAAGACACTGCTGCAGATGCTGCAGATGGCGCAGCAGCGTAGCGCGATCTGGTGTTGCCAGCTCTGCTGCAGCCGTGGGTGTGGCGGCGCGGCGGTCGGCGGCGAATTCGGCAATGGTGAAATCGGTTTCATGGCCGACGCCGCAAATGGTCGGAATTTTCGAGGCGGCTACCGCACGCGCGACGATTTCCTCATTGAATTGCCACAGGTCCTCAATACTGCCGCCGCCGCGGCAGATGATCAGTATGTCGCACTCGGCGCGCGCATTGGCCTTGTTGATGGCTGCCACGATGAGTTCCGCCGCGCCCTTGCCCTGCACTGGCGTGGGGTAGAGCACCACGGGGATGCCCGGCATGCGCCGTTTCAGCGTGGTGAGCACATCGCGCAGAGCGGCCGCGTCAGGTGAGGTGACCAGGCCGATCTGCCGGGGATGCGTGGGCAAGGCTTTCTTGCGGCTTGGGTCGAACAGGCCCTCGGCTTCCAGCTTTGCCTTGAGCCGCTCGTAGGCTTCGAACAGGGCACCGAGCCCTGCACGCTGCAGAAATTCCACGGTCAGCTGGAATTCGCCGCGCGCTTCATACAATGTAACCAGCACGCGCGCCTCGACCTTGTCGCCCTCCTTCGGAATCCAGCCCAGGTAGCTGTTACGCCCGCGAAACATCACGCAACGCACTTGTGCCCCGGTGTCCTTGAGCGAGAAGTACCAATGGCCGGAAGCGGCGCGCGTGAAATTGGAAATCTCGCCGCTGATCCAGAACAGGGGGAAACTGCGTTCAAGTACGTCGCGCGCCAGGCGGTTGAATTCGCTGACACTGAGCACGTGCTGTTCGGGCGCCAGGGATGGATTGTCGGCCATGCGTTATCC
>DASTRT010000094.1:0-3423 GCA_035761085.1 Methylophilaceae bacterium | reverse complement strand
ATGTGCAATCACGATGGTGGTGCGGTTTTTCATCAGCTCGTCCAGGGCTGCCTGCACGTGCTGTTCAGATTCGGTATCGAGCGCCGAGGTTGCTTCGTCAAGCAGCAGGATGGGAGCATCCTTGAGAATAGCGCGCGCAATGGCCAATCGTTGCCGCTGGCCGCCTGAAAGACGGACACCGCGGTCGCCAATTTCGCTGTACAGCCCATCAGGCAAATGCTGAATGAATTCCCAAGCATGCGCAGCCTTGGCCGCTTCTATTACCTGCGCTTCCGTGGCGTTTCGCAGGGCACCATAAGCAATATTGTTGAACACCGTATCATTGAACAGGATGACGTCCTGGCTGACCATGGCAAACTGTTGTCGCAGATTGCGCAGCTCAAGTGCGCGGACATCCACGCCATCAAGCAGCAAGTAGCCTTGCTGCAGCTCGTAAAATCGTGGCAACAGGTTTACCAGGGTGGTCTTGCCGCCCCCTGAGCGACCTACTAGCGCCACTTTTTCACCGGGCTGCACCTTCAAGCTCAGGCTATGCAATGCCGGCCTCTTGGCATTTTCATATTGCAGACTGACACCACGGAACTCAATTTCCCCGCGTGCACGCTGTAACTTATGAGCCCCGTCATCCAGTTCCCCAGGAGTGTCTATTAAGGTGAAAAGGCTTTGCGAAGCTGCAATCCCAAGTTGCAGATCCTCATTCATGCCGCTCAAGCTCTTGATTGGGGCAATCAGCATAAGCAGGGCTCCGATAAAGGCAGCGAATTCACCTGCGGTAAAGCGGCCGCCTGCATAAAACACAACCAATCCCAACGCAATTGCGGCGAGAATTTCGATGACCAGGCTATTGAGATTACTATTACGGATGAAGCGGATGTGCATATGGCGGTTCTTCCCTACCGCACTTGCGAAGCGCTGGCATTCATAATCTTCGCCGCCAAAAATCTTGATCATGCGCTGACCCGAGATTGCCTCTTCCGCAACCTTGGTAATGACTCCCATCGTATCCTGTACTGCCCGCCCTGACGCCCGTATCTTCGGCGTCATCGTCTTGAGGTAATAACCCATGAAAGGTACAGCAATGGCAAAGATCAAAGTCAGACGCCAGTCGAGATACAACATGTAGCCAATCATGCCGATGATGGTCAAAGAATCACGAACGGCTGACATGGCCACCGTAGTCGAGGCTTTAGCCACCTGCTCGGTATCATATGTCAGCTTGGAAGTGATGACGCCGGCGGAATTAGCGTCAAAAAACTTCACAGGCAGTAACATCAGGTTACGAAATGCATCCATGCGCAGATTTTCAACAATCCGCCGAGCCACCCATCGCATAGCAAAAGTCGAAGTGAAACCTGCAAGGGCACGCAGGGTCAGCAAGCCGAATAGCATGAGGGGAAGCCAGTCCAGTTTGCTGGCATCCTTATTGACAAACCCCTCGTCCGTGACGTGCTTGATCGTGATCAGGAACCCGGTATTAGTCGCAGAGAGAATCACAAGCGCAACAATGCTTAACAGAAAAACATATTTGTACCGCCATGCATAGCGCAGCAGGCGCATGTAAAGCGTAACTGCGCTCTGCCCCGGAGGGAGCTCAACCTTTTTAGACTTGGATTTCGACATGCGTAGCGTCGATGTGTAAATGCTTGAGATAACTCAGACGTCAGGAACCGGACTTGACCTGTGTTGCAAAGGTAATGTGGACGTAGCCGGCTTGGCGCGCGGCTTCCATGACATTTACCACGGACTGATGCGTGGCATTGGCGTCAGCATTGATCACGATGGTAGGTTCTTTGTTGCTGCCGGCAGCCTTGCGCAAGGCCAGGCTGATGTTTTCCACTGTCGCATCCGTCACTACGGTATTGTTGACGACATAGTGGCCGCTGGCATCGACGCCTACGGTAATGACGGTCGGCTTCTGCTCGGGGGCGTTGGCTTCGGCCGTCGGCAGGTTGATCTGCAGCTCACTGACGCGTGAGAAGGTGGCACTGACAACCAGGAAAATGATGATGACCAGCAGTACGTCGATCAGCGGCACCAGATTCATTTCGAAATCTTCGTGCCTTCTTCCGCGCTGAAAATTCATTTGCGCTCGCCGTGGATGATTTCAACCAGTTTGACCGCCTGCTGCTCCATCTCAACGATAAAGCCGTCTACCCGGCTACGGAAATAACGGTAGAAAATCATGGCGGGAACTGCCACGATGATACCAGCTGCCGTGTTGTACAAGGCAACCGAGATGCCACGCGCGAACTGGGCAACGTCATGGCCGGTGGAGGTAAAGGCGCCAAACAGCTCCACCATGCCGATCACTGTTCCCAGCAACCCCAGCAACGGGCTAACGGTGGCGATGGTACCAAGAGTGGTGAGATATTTTTCGAGGTTGTGGGCGACCGCGCGGCCGGATTCCTCAATCGCTTCCTTCATGACTTCGCGCGAGGAATCGATATTCACGAGCGCACTGGCGAAAATTTCACCCAGGGGCGAATGTTCCTGTAAGCGGGCGCAGGTTTCCTTGGTAATGCCGCCCTGACTCAGCCATCTCTGCACTTCAGGCAACAGGTTCTTGGGGACCACCACCTCGGCGCGCAAGGCCCAGAAGCGCTCGACGATAATAGCCAAAGCAATGACCGAAGCAAGGATCAGCGGCCAAATTGGCCAACCAGCCGCTTTGATAATCTCCCACACGTGACGTGCCCCCTAAATGTTCGAAGTGGCGTTACTTTAGCGCGCGGCACTGTTTTCAGCAAGCAAGCGTGGGTTTGCACCAGCGACATCCTGCCAGTAACGACGGGCTCGCAAACGCCATTGCGTGACGTCAATTCCCGCATCTGTAAAATTGATCAGCAAAGCGCCGTCCGAATCCGAACGGTAAATCCGGCTACCAATGTCTTGATACCGCGCCAGTATCATGGGTTTCGGGTGGCCGAAACGGTTGCGATAGCCCACGGTAAAGATTGTCATTTGCGGATTCACACGCTGGATGAACTCAGGCGTGGATGAGGTCTTGCTGCCATGGTGAGGCACTATCAGCACATCCGCCGCCAGCCCTGCATCAGTCTTCACCAGCTCGCGCTCCGCTTTGCGCTCGATATCGCCTGGCAACAACAAACTGCCATATGGGCTTTGAACATGCAGTACACAACTGCGGTTATTCGACTTGGCCCGCTCACCGTAAGTCTCAAGGGCCGGATAGCGCATGTCGAATCTGACGCCGTCCCATGTCCAGGACTGGCCTCTGAAACAAGGAATATGCCGTGCCGTCACTGCTTGCAGCATGGGCTCGGGTAATGAACTGGCCAGCCAGTTCGGTTGGACCTGCTCTAGCACAGACGCCATACCGCCCGCATGGTCATTATCCTGATGGCTGATCACCATGCCGTCCAGATGCCCGATGCCTTCCCCGCGCAAGTAAGGCACCACCAC
>DASTRT010000093.1:0-3592 GCA_035761085.1 Methylophilaceae bacterium | reverse complement strand
ATTGCTTCCCTCGGCCTCAGGCTCAAGAATCAGTGCAGCTATCACGGCCTTGCGCTGAATATGGCTATGGATCTGTCGCCCTTCGCGGCCATCGATCCTTGCGGCTATGAAGGACTGCAGGTGACACAGCTGCGCGACCTTGGCGTCGATCTGCCGCAGCAGGAAATCACCGACAGGCTGCTCAAGCGCTTGGTCGAACAGTTAAACTATACGAAAATCGTCACACACAACTCATGAGCGACCCAGTCATTACCAAGCAGAAAGTGCCGGGCCAGAAAGAAACCGGTGCGGCCAAGACGACACGCATTCCGATCAAGATCGTGCCGCAACCTGCGATGCGCAAGCCCGAGTGGATACGCATGAAGGTGCCGGACAGCGAGCGCTTCCAGGAAATCAAGAAGGTGCTGCGCGAGAACAATCTGCACACCGTTTGCGAGGAAGCCTCCTGCCCCAATATTGGCGAATGCTTCAGCGGCGGCACTGCCACCTTCATGATTCTGGGCGATGTCTGCACGCGGCGCTGCCCGTTCTGTGATGTCGCTCATGGCAAACCGCTGCCACCCGATGCGGATGAGCCAAAAAACCTCGCACGCACCATTGCCGCCATGCGGCTAAAGTATGTGGTCATTACCAGCGTTGACCGCGATGACCTGCGCGATGGCGGTGCCCGCCATTTTGCCGATTGCATCCAGGCCGTACGCATTCAATCGCCGGAAATCCGCATCGAGGTATTGGTGCCCGACTTCCGCGGCAGGCTGGAAACCGCGATCGAGGTATTGGCCGAAGCGCCGCCCGATGTCATGAACCATAACCTGGAAACCGTGCCGCGCCTCTACAAGGCAGCACGGCCGGGAGCGGATTACCACCATTCGCTGAAACTGCTGGCCAACTTCAAGGCACGCTTTCCGCAGATTCCCACCAAGTCCGGCTTGATGCTGGGCCTGGGTGAAACCGACGAAGAAATTCTGCAGGTCATGCGCGATTTGCGCGACCATGGCGTAGACATGCTGACGCTGGGTCAATACCTGCAACCCAGCGTGCATCACCTGCCTGTACAGCGGTTTGTTACACCTGAGCGTTTTGCCCAATTCGAGCAGGAAGCTCTGGCCATGGGCTTCACCCATGCGGCTTGCGGCCCCATGGTGCGCTCTTCCTACCATGCCGATCAACAGGCACACGGAGCGGGTGTTTAATCTCGCCGTATTCTTTCAAGCCTCAATTGTAAAAAAATGTTAAAAATTTTTACAATTCGTTCAACCATATCCCGAGTAGTGCGTTAACCAAGACTCCTACAACTAATTTCTCAGGAATGTTATGAATAAAGTTTTGGCTATCACCCTGCTCTCCTTGGGTATTTCCACCTCAGCATTTGCTGATGACCTGTTGACCACCATCGCAGCTGACAGTGATTACTCCACCTTCAACAAGGCGATCAAGACTGCCGGTGTCGAAGATGCACTGAAGGCCAAGGGCCCGATCACGCTCTTCGCGCCAAACAACGCTGCCTTCGACAAATTGCCAAAAGCTGAGCTGAAGAAGCTGATGGCGAACAAGGAAGAGCTGGCCAAGGTCATCGAGTATCACATCGTCCCTGGCAAAATTACCAGCGCCGACGTCGCCGCCGGCAAGATCAAGACCGCAGAAGGCGATGATCTGGCATTGTCCGTCACCGACGGTGTCAAGGTTAACAACGCCAAGGTTGTTGGCAACCAAGTCGATGCCGACAACGGAGCGATCCACACTGTGGATACGGTACTGATCCCCAAGAAGGGCTAAGCCGGTCCAGAAGCTACAAAAACAGGAGCTGAGGCTCCTGTTTTTTTATGGGCTTTCCCTTTGCGCCTCGGCTGTTCTTCCGCGCGCGCTCCAGGAACTTGTGCTTCCCGTTAAGCTCAATCTCATCAATCGAACCAACGGAATAAATGATGAGTGTGCTCTTGCCGAGGTTATCCGCTTTTATCCTGCTGCTCGCCGTGCCCGTTGCACAGGCGCTTGCCCAGCCATGCCTTACCGCCGAGAAACTGGAAAGGCTGCAACTAGACGAAACCGCTTACATGCTCGACAGAATTCCTCCTGCCTTCAAGCACGCCTACGAGGACCAGCTCATCAAACTGCAGATGGCATCGAGCGAACCCGAGGAAAATGGCAGTTGCAGTGCAACGCTAAACATGAGCCTGCCGACGGACGACATCAATGAGGCCCAGCAACTGCTGGAAAAAGACCCGGCCAAACGCATCGTGCTCTTTTCACAAGGCTATACCTTGCCTGAAACGCCGCAGCTTTCGGCAAGTTTCAAGGTCGATCCGGAATCACTGGAGATTGCCCGCCAGGATACGTTGCAGACCAGTGAACTGGGCAAACTGCGCGCCAGTGTGGAAATGATGTACGCCCTGCTTACGCAAGCCCGCACAGCTGCTGAAGACAACCCCAAACCCTGGACCACAGGTTTTATAAAGGACGTTGTGGAAGCCTGCGTAGGGCATCATCAGGACCAGAGTGATGCACTGCCTGCATGCCAGTGTCAGGCGGACGCGCTATCGAAGCACTATGCGGAGCGGACGATGGAAAATATTCTCTACGTGCAATCCAACCCCTATGCGCAAGCCACCGGCGCCATCGAGTCATTCGGCAAACTGCGGTCGGAAATCAACCAGGCTTGCAAGGTGGGCAGAACTGCTATGATGGAATAATCGAAATTCAGGGGGTCATTATGAGATGGATTTTAGCGTTACTTGTCTTTGCCTGCGTAGCATTCAGCAGCTGCATCATGGTTCCCCCGGGACACGACCCGAATGGCCCGGGCAACAGTGAAAACGCACCTGGCCACAACAAATACTAGAGGCTAATAGCGGAAAGACCTGCCTCCTGGGCTCTACAATCCCAGCAGCTTGTTGAGCTTTTTCTTGGCTTTTTCTTCGGGCGTTTCGGTTTTCTTCTGCTCCGGCGCAGGCTGGGTAGTCGTGTCCTTGGTCGTGCTGTCGGCAGGAGCAGCGGGTTGCGGTGCCGGAGCCGTCTCGGCCGGCTTCTTCTTGTTCAGCAGATTTTCCAGGGCGCCGGCCTTGTCGCCCTTGAGCAGTTGCTGCACCGCTTCGCCCTTGCTGCCACCCACTTTATCCAGCAGTTTCTTTTCGGCCAGTGCTGCGCCCAGACCGGCGAAGTCCAGCGCATAGGATGGCTTGGCGAAAGTGCCGCTGACCTTGACCGGCACCGTCAGGCCGTTGAGTTCTTCCAGCCCGGCGCCGCCCTGGCCCTTGAGCGTGGCGACCACCGTGGGCTTGACCAGGTAATTGATGGTTTCATTGGCGATATCCACCTGGCCGCTTCCGGTGATGCGTAATAGCGGCGACTTGATGCTGAGGTCGTCATTGTGGGCCACGCCGTTCTTGATGTTGAAGGTGGCGGACATCTCGCTGAAGTCGGTCTGTTTGGCCTTGTCGCCAGCCACCGTGCTCTGGCCTTTGAGGACATTGAGCTTGTCCTTGAAGCCGCGCAGCGTACCGGCGATATCGATGCCCTTGACCGCTCCATCGCTTAACTTGAGTGCGGCAGTGCCCTCAAGTTTTTTTTTCAGGTCGCCTACCGTATTGCCCTG
>DASTRT010000092.1:0-4280 GCA_035761085.1 Methylophilaceae bacterium | reverse complement strand
GTGGGGGTCGCCTTCTGCCTGCAGACCCTCCTGCACCTTGCACTCCACCTTGCGATTGGGCTCGCCCTTCTGCAGCTCCGCCAGCACCTCTTTTGCCATGTCGCTCAGATTGACGGTTTCGCGTCGCATCTCCGCACGTGTGATGCGCGATAGCGCCAGCATGTCGTCGATCAGCAGGCCCATGCGTTGCGTCGCGGCCCGTACGCGGTCGAGATAATTCCTGGCCGTGTCATCGAGCTTGTCGGCAAAGTCTTCCATCAGCGCCAGACTGAAGCCGTCTATGGCACGAAGTGGCGCCCGCAAGTCGTGGGATACCGAATAGCTGAAGGCTTCCAGCTCCTGATTGGCCGCCTGCAGCTCTGCCGTGCGCCGCTGGATCTCCCGTTCGGCCGCTTTCTGCGACGTAACGTCGCGGGCGGCTGCGACAACGCCGAGCACCCTGCCGTGCTCATCCTTGTACACAGAGGCGTTGTACAAGACATCAATCATCCTGCCATCGACGTGCTGCAAAGTAAGTGGGAAATCAGTCACATGGCCTTCTTCAAATACCCGGCGGTAGCCTTCACGCGCTTTCAGGGGATCGGTGAAATAGGCGGAAAAGTCGGTGCCGATGAGTTTTTCCCGACTGACCCCGGTCGCTTGCGTCGTGGCATCGTTGACATCCATGATCTTGCCTTCGGTGCTGATGGTGACCAGCGGATCCTGGCTGGCCTCGATCAGGCTGCGTGCGTAGACCGGGTTGGCGATCGAATAATGCAGGCGCATGGCAATCGGCAAGGTAATGAGCAGCGAAATGGCCATCGCCAGCAGGAAGGTACCGGTATAGCGTGTAAGCCGCGTGGATAATGATTCGATGCTGGAGCGCAGGTAGACGCTGCCCAGTTTGCGCTCGTCCTGGACGACAGGCCGGCTGACGCCGAATTCGGCTGACTTGAGCTCTATGCCGATCGGCTCGACTGTGGGCGGCTTGTGTTCCGGATCACGCGAATAGCTGGCGAAAAGCCTGCCTTTCTCGTCGTAAACCGCACCCACCAGGATCTGCGAATTCGCCTCAAGCGGCCTGAGGTAATCATGGGCTGCCTTTGCATCGTGGAACTCCAGTGAAGCCGACATGCTGGAAGCGATAATCTCGGCCTGTGCGGAAATCTCGCCCAACTTGCGCTGCTGATACAGGTAGTTGTCATAAAAGGCGATGACGCCGCCTGCCAGCAGCAAAGCCACCAGGCAGGTCAGCACGCTGATGATGACGATCTTGGTCTTGATCGGCAGCTTGTTGAGGCGGCGTTTCATTGCCCGGCCCCTTGGTTGCGCCGGGTGACATTCACCGCCAGGTCCAGCAGTTTAGAACTGATGACCAGACCGTTATCGGCCGCCGCCTTGTCGTTGATAGTAAAACGCACGCGGTTATCGGCGATGAGGAAACTGATAATGCCCTGGCCGGAATTATCACTGACGGTGAGAACATTCTTTCCTTCCACGGCCTTGATGGCCTCCGTGGAAAGCTGGGGATCGCTGGTTCCCAGATACAGGATATGGCAATCGGGGCCCGACGTCGCAGCATGCAGCTCACGAACCACCACGGGATGTCCGTGAATATGCTCAGACTGGACCATGGTTTTCAGGGCGGCGGTGAAATCCGCATCACCGTCCAGCACACACACCCCAAATGGGCTTTCGGCAGAAGCAAATGAAGTGGAAGGCCATTCGACATAGCTGCCGAATTTGTAAAGAAAGGCAGCCTTGACCTTCTTCTCCAGGCTTTGATCGGCAATAGCCGCCTGGCTCGGTAGAACGATGACCAGCAAGGCAAGCAGCGCTGCCCCGGACCGCATTACACGATTTCGTCGTGGTAGCTGATATGCATCAGGTTTAAGGGAATCAGCCGTCAAAATCTCAACTGCACCTTTCCATAGATGCTGCGTTCAATTTCGACACGCTGCGACGACGGCAACCCGTATTCGGGGTGTGAGTCATGCAGCACATTCTGCCCGGTGAGCGAGAGCTCGACACGCTTGGTGGGCCGCCAGCCAAGCCTTACGCTAAGCTCGGTATAACTTGGCACCTTGGCAACAACACCGGCATTATTGAGGTGCAGCTCATCCACCCAGCGCAGCTGACCGTCCAGCTCCATGTTATACGGCAAATCCATGAGCGAGCGGAGTGACACCTGGTGTCTGGGATCGGCGGTCTCGTTCAATGCATTATTGATATCGGTTGCGCCACTCTTCACGTGAATATTCTCTTCCAGGTAGCTATAACCGAATTGCAGCCGCCACCAGCTAAGGGCCTGGTAATCTGCGCTCAGCTCGATGCCATGCGTTTGCCCTTCCAGGTTGTTTGCGAAGAAGAATGGCAAGCCGAGGCCCAGGAACCCCGGTGGACTTGCGCTGAGGCTGCGCACATGGTCGTATTCGTTGTAGAAAGCCGTGGCTGAGGTTGAGAACTTCGGCCCCAGGCGGCCACGATAACCAAGCTCGTAAGCGACTACCGTTTCCGAATCGAAGTCACTGCTTCCGCTCAATATGCTCTGCGGGAAGGGCGCTGGCAGATTGGTCGGCGTGCGCAGGTCGCGATCCAGCCGGGATGGCGTCCGGACCGCGCGTGAGATCGCCGCCCAGAGCATCTGGTCGGGCGCGACTTGCCACTGGATGCGTGCACTGGGTTCGTATTCCCAGCCGGTGTAATCGGTGTGCTCGACCTTGGTGCCAACCGTGAAAAAAAGCTTGTCATGCAGCTTGATCTCGTCCTGGATGAAAGCGCTATACAACTGTTGGTCGAGATGTTCGGGATCGAGCACGACTGTGGGCGCGCTGTCGAACCTGTCGTGGGTATACCGGTATCCCAGGCCCCAGACGATACGGTTGCGTTCATCGAGTTTGAAGCGGTGCTGGAAATCCACATCGTAGGTTTCCAGATCATCGGTCAGGAAACCGGCAGGCACGACGAGCGGTGCCGGCGCAGCAGCCCGAGGAATCTCAAGATGGGTGCGGTCGTAGTACATCTGCAGACTGAAATCCGAATCATCCGAGAGCACGTGCTTCCAGCGCCCTAGAATATTGTTGCCCCGAGCGACGCCATCATTGCCGGTGATGGGATCGCTTTCCTCGCCATCATAGTAATCGCCCTGCAAGGTAAAAGAATTCAAGGCATCCGCATCGGCATCGAGGCGGAAACCGCCCTGCCCCATGCGCCAGGCATCATTGGCGGAATTGCCATTGGCATACACCTGGTCATCCCGATCGAAATGCTTGCCGTAGACGCGGTAGGTGACGTTGGGCGCGAGTTCCCCCCCATAGCGTACGGCAGTGCTGTTCTTGAGCTCATCGCCAACGCCGGTCTCGAAATATGCCCCTTGGGTATCACTTGAAGATTTGGTGATGATGTTGATGACCCCATTGACGGCATTGACACCCCACAGCGTGCCGCCTGGGCCGCTGATTACCTCGATGCGCTCTATGTCTTCCAGCAGGTAGTCCTGTTTGTCCCAGAAGACGCCGGAGAAAAGGGGCGAATAGACTGTTCGGCCATCAATCATGACCAGCATCTTGTTAGCCAAATCGGTGTTGAAGCCGCGCGCGCTGATTGCCCAGTCATGCGAATTCTTTTGTGCCACATTGAGATTGGGCGCAAGCCGCAATGCTTCGGGAATGCTGGTAGCGCCAGAACGACGGATATCTTCACTGGTAATCACGGTGACGGAAGCCGGGGCGTCCAGAATTCGCTCCGGAGTGCGTGATACCGACGTGACCTGGATATTGGAGAGCTCCTCAAGAGACATGAGGGCAAAATCCCTGGTGACATCTGCTGGATCCGCAGCCACCGCCAGGTTGAGTTTGAGCGCCGCCGCTGCAACAACTGCAGTGCGGACCAGGCTGCCAGCCTTGAAATGAAGAGCTGGCCGATTTTTGTTGATGTTGCTAGCCATCTTCAAGATACCTTTCGATCGATATCCCCTTTCATCCTATCAACGTCTGGCCAAGAAGCACCAGTCGCGAAGGCTGTGGAAAGGTATCGCTAAAAAGGTTTGTGTTAAATATGCAACTACCTGTGGGGCTTCTGTAGCCGATTCCAGCCCGTTCAGGCCACAAGCTAATTTCAATGAATCCTGCCGCGGAATCTACCTAGCTGAAATATCAGGTGCGCAAATGCCTACGATGCGCTACTGCGACTGCGTGAAGTGATATTTACCTTCCCGGAGGAGTTGGAGAGTGTCACGAAAAACAGGCAAGAAAAAAGGCCAACCGGGAAGGTTGGCCTTGGCGTTTGGTGGAGGTGGGGGG
>DASTRT010000091.1:0-2185 GCA_035761085.1 Methylophilaceae bacterium | reverse complement strand
CCTGTCGGCTTTTACCGTAGACGAGCGCGAATACGCCATCGTGTTCCGCCTGGGTGAAATTATCTCGGTCAAGAAGGAACCCGGGCTCTATTTCAAAGTACCGATGGTGGATAACGTGCGTTATTACGACAAGCGCATCCTTACCTTGAATTGGGTGGAACCGGACCGTTTCCTGACCAGCGAAAAGAAAAACGTGCTCGTGGATTCCTACGTCAAGTGGCGTATTTTCGATCCGGCCAAGTATTACGTCTCAGTGAAGGGCGATGAATTGCAAGCCGAGCGTCGGCTTTCGCAGGTGGTCAATGACGGTTTGCGTGCAGAGTTCGGCAAGCGCACCATTCATGAGGTGGTTTCTGGTGAACGCAGCCAGATTATGGAAATCCTCCGGCAACGAACCGATCGCGATGCGCGCCAGATGGGTATCCAGGTGCTTGATGTGCGCCTCAGGCGCGTCGACCTGCCGCAAGAGGTGAGTGAGTCGGTCTATCAGCGCATGGAAGCCGAGCGCAAGCGCGTGGCGAACGAATTGCGTTCTCAAGGTGCCGCGGCAGCAGAGAAGATACGCGCCGATGCCGACAGGCAGCGTGAAATCATCATCGCCGAAGCCTATCGCGAAGCCCAGAGCCTCAAGGGCCAGGGTGATGCCAAGGCTGCCGAGATCTATGCCGATGCCTATGGCAAAAGCCCTGAATTCTATTCCTTCTACCGTAGCCTCGAGGCGTATCGCAACAGCTTCAAGGACAAGAGTGACGTCATGGTGCTTGACCCCAGCTCGGACTTCTTCAAGTATCTGCGTGGTGCGCGTGGCGGCGGCAAGTAATTACAGCCAGGGTTGATGTTGAGTACCTCGCTGTTGGCCGCCGTGGGCCTGATGCTCATCCTGGAAGGATTGATGCCTTTTCTGGCGCCCAAAGTGTGGCGCCAGACATTTCGCCACATGACAGAACTCAGGGACGGACAATTGCGTTTTATTGGCCTGATTTCCGTGCTGGGTGGTTTATTATTCCTGCTTATTGTCCGTTAAGGATATCGAATCCCCATGCGCAACTGGCTGCTTCCCGAATATATTGAAGATGTGCTGCCCGCAGAAGCGGCGCGCATTGAAAAGCTACGGCGCAGCCTGCTGGATCTGTTCAGGGTGCATGGCTACCAGCACGTCATTCCGCCACTGCTGGAGTACCTGGAATCGCTCATTACTGGTGTCGGCCATGATCTCGACCTCGCCACCTTCAAGGTCGTCGATCAATTGACTGGCCGCCTGATGGGTGTCAGAGCGGATATGACACCCCAGGCGGCGCGCATAGATGCGCATATGCTCAACCACAAGGGTGTAACCCGTCTGTGCTATGCCGGCAGTGTATTGCGCACCCAGCCTGATGGCCTCGCTCAGACTCGAGAGCTCCTGCAGGTGGGGGCTGAGCTTTTTGGCCATGCTGGCGTGGAAAGCGACATCGAGATACAGGCACTGATGGTCAAGGCCTTGCAACTGGCTGGCATTCAGGCACTACATGTCGATTTCAATCATGTCGGCATTTTCGCCAGCCTGGCAAGCCAGAGCAGGCTCGATGCAGCGCTCGAGCAATCCCTGTATACGGCCTTGCAAGGCAAGGACCAGACCAGTGTGAAGAGTCTTGCGTCCAGTCTTGATGCTTCCGTCGCTGACGCTTTTGTCGCCTTGACCGAACTCAATGGCGATATCGCCATGCTTGATCGCGCGCAACAGCTTTTACCGCCGACAGAGCAGATCAGAAATGCGCTGACCGATCTGCGCCGCGTCGGCGAGCGCATGACGAAGCTGGGTGTCAGTGTCAGTTTCGATCTGGCGGAATTGCGTGGATATCACTATCACAGTGGTATGGTGTTTGCCGCCTACGCAAAGGGTTACGCCGGACCGTTGGCACTGGGCGGACGTTATGACGAAGTAGGCTCTGCCTTTGGGCGAGCCCGGCCGGCGACTGGTTTCAGCCTCGACCTGCGAGGCCTGGTTTCGGCCATGCAGCCTGCTGACTCTGAAAAAGCCATTTTTGCGCCTTGTGGCGATGAGCCTGAACTCCTCGAGAAAATCGAGATGCTACGTGCCGAGGGGCAGGTAGTCGTGCAGGAGCTGCCGGGGCATGAAGCACATCGCAATGAACTCAACTGTGATCGCAAGCTGGTGAAACACGGGGATATGTGGCAGATCGTC
>DASTRT010000090.1:0-3695 GCA_035761085.1 Methylophilaceae bacterium | reverse complement strand
GCTACCTCGATCATGACCTGGCGCCACAGCTCGGTTGTTTCCAGTACATTGGCCTTGTCCACAGAGCACACCTTCTTGTTGCGCTTCATGGCAATGCCGAAAGCGACATGGCCAATGCGACGGATTTCCGATTCCGAATAGCGCATGGTGTTGATGCCCTCGCGCTCGCCATTTGCCAGCGTGCTGATGCCACGAGGCTGACCGAAGTAGATATCTCCGGTCAGTTCTCGAACGATCATGATGTCCAGCCCCGATACGACTTCCGGCTTCAAGGTCGACGAGGAAGCGAGCTCCGGGTACAGCACCGCCGGACGCAGATTGGCGAACAGATTGAGTTCCTTGCGGATGCGCAGCAGCCCACGTTCCGGACGCTTGTCGCGCGGCAGGGAATCATATTTCCAGTCGCCGACTGCGCCCAGCAACACAGCGTCTGAAGCCTTGGCAAGCTTGAGCGTATCTTCAGGCAAAGGATCACCGGCAGCCTCATAACCGGCGCCACCTATCGGCGCGACCTCCAGCTCAAGCGTCAGTTTATTTTTTGCAGCCAGCGCCTTGAGCACCTTCACTGCCTGGGCGGTAATTTCCGGACCAATGCCATCCCCCGGCAATACAGCAATCTTCATCTGATTCGACTCTCTAGTTTCTAGTTATTGAACAGCCAGGGCTGGGTTGCCTTGTGCTTGGTTTCGAACGCCTTGATTTCATCGACGTGCTGAAAGGTCAGGCCGATATCATCCAGGCCGTTCAGCAGGCAATGCTTGCGAAAAGCATCGACCTCGAAACCGTATGACTGGCCATCGGGCGTATAAACCTTTTGCGCCTCGAGATCGATGTGCAGCTTGTAGCCGGATTCCATTTCGACTGCCTTGAACAGGCTATCCACGATATCTGCATCAAGCACCACGGGCAGGATGCCGTTCTTGAAGCAATTGTTATAGAAAATGTCGGCAAAGCTCGGGGCGATGATCGCCCGAAAACCATAGTCCAGCAGCGCCCATGGCGCGTGCTCACGGCTTGAGCCGCAGCCGAAGTTTTCCCGCGCCAGCAGGATGCTGGCACCTTGGTAACGCTTCTGGTTCAGCACGAAATCCGGATTGAGCGGCCGCTTGCTGTTGTCCATGCCGGGTTCGCCATGGTCCAGGTAGCGCCACTCATCGAACGCATTCGGACCGAAGCCGGAGCGCTTGATCGATTTGAGGAATTGCTTGGGGATGATGGCGTCGGTATCCACATTGGCGCGATCCAGCGGCGCCACAACCCCTTCAAGTTCTACAAAAGGTTCCATTTACTTCGTCGATTTCTGCACGGCTTCGCCGGCCTTTTCAATATCCTTGCCCATGCCGTTGATGGTATTGCAGCCGCTCAAGGTAACGAAAGCCAGCAGCATCAGCGCGATCAATTTCTTCATGACTTCCCCTTATTAATGTTAGTTAAACGAATTGCCTGACATCGACAAAATGGCCGGCAACAGCAGCGGCAGCAGCCATTTCCGGACTCACCAGATGCGTACGTCCGCCCTGCCCCTGGCGTCCTTCGAAATTACGGTTCGAGGTGGATGCACAACGCTCGCCCGGCTCAAGCCGATCGGCATTCATGGCCAGGCACATGGAACAGCCTGGCTCGCGCCACTCAAAACCGGCTTCCTTGAATATCTTGTCCAGCCCTTCCTGCTCGGCCTGCGCCTTGACCAGCCCCGAACCCGGCACCACCATGGCTAGCTTGACATTGGATGCCACCCGCTTGCCCTTCGCGATGGTCGCGGCGGCACGCAAATCCTCGATGCGCGAATTGGTGCAGGAACCGATGAAAACCTTGTCCACCTGGATCTCGGTAATCGGCGTATTGGGTTTGAGGCCCATGTATTCCAGCGCGCGTTCGATACTGCCACGTCGCGTATTGTCGGTTTCGTTCTCGGGATCGGGCACCTGGCCGCCAACGCTGGTCACCATCTCCGGCGAGGTTCCCCAAGTAACCTGCGGCTGGATGTCGGCCGCATCCAGTTCTACCACCGCATCGAACTTGGCATCGTCATCGCTCTTGAGCGTACGCCAGTATTGCACGGCCGCATCCCACTGCTCGGCCTTGGGCGCATAGGGGCGGCCCTTGATGTAGTCAATGGTCGTGTCGTCAACTGCCACCATGCCGGCCCGCGCACCAGCCTCGATGGCCATGTTGCACAAGGTCATGCGACCTTCCATGCTCAGACCGCGAATGGCCGAGCCCGCAAACTCGATGGCATAGCCGGTGCCGCCGGCAGTGCCGATCTTGCCGATGATGGCGAGGGCCACATCCTTTGCCGTGACACCACGGCCAAGCTGGCCTTCCACCTTGATCAGCATGGCTTTGGATTTCTTCTGCACCAGGCACTGTGTCGCCAGCACATGTTCGACTTCGGAAGTGCCGATGCCGTGCGCCAAGGCTCCAAAGGCGCCATGCGTGCTGGTATGAGAATCACCGCAAACGACCGTCATGCCCGGAAGGGTAGCTCCCTGCTCCGGCCCAATGACGTGCACGATGCCCTGGCGCGCATCGTTCATGCCAAACTCGGTAATGCCGAACTCCGCACAGTTGTTGTCCAGCGTTTCCACCTGCAGGCGCGACACCGGGTCGGCAATGCCCTTGGTTCGGTCAGTGGTCGGCACATTGTGGTCCGGCACGGCAAGCACAGAGCCCGTTCGCCATACCTTGCGCGCGGCCAGTTTCAGGCCTTCGAACGCCTGAGGGCTCGTGACTTCATGCACGAGGTGGCGGTCGATATACAGCAGCGCCGTGCCGTTTTCCTCACGGACGATGTGACTATCAAACAATTTGTCGTAAAGCGTTTTTGCCATGTTAAATCTCATTTTATAAGCGATCCGCAGCGTCGCGTGCTCGCTCATTCCTAGCCTATCTACCTGATATGTCGTCGTCTTTCGCTGCGCGGCTCCTGGCGCCTCATCTTATAAAAAGCGATTTATAACGACAGTTGCAGCTTCTTAATCCCTGAAGTTGCCAAACTTGAGGGGAAAGTCAGTCACTGATTTTTTCACGTGTGCAATGGCTTCCTGCAGCACATCACGCTTGGCGCCATTGACACGTACTGTATCGCCCTGGATGCTGGCCTGTACTTTGAGTCCTGAATCCTTGATGAGTTTGACAATTTTCTTTGCCAATTCGCTATCGATGCCGTCACGGATTTTCATGTCCTGCTTGGCCTTATTGCCGGAGACCTTCTGCACATCCTGCAGGTCCAGTCGCTTGCTGCTGTCCGGCTCCTTCTTTTCCATGGATGGGAACAGGATGTCCTTGACCTGGTCGAGCTGGAAATCAGAATCGCCATGGATGGTAATCAGCTTGTCCTTTTCGTTGAGCTCAACCTTGGCGCTCGTGCCCTTGAAGTCGTAGCGGTTGCCGATCTGTCGACCGGTCACGTCAATTGCGTTCTTGATCGCAACCATGTCGGCTTCGGAAGTGATATCAAAAGATGGCATATCTTCTCCTCATTTTCTCAACTGGAATCGCGAAGGTCAGGCACGACGCTCGTGCGCAGACAGTACAGCCTGTACGACTAGCACGAGCAACAAAGCCTGGCCGAGCGAGTACAGTTAACGACTCATTCGAAGTGGCAGACGTAGTCCAATGTTTCAACTGTCTCAATCTCAAAACTCGAGTTGCCGGGCACAGTGAACTTGTCACCTGCCTTGTAGGTGGTCCAG